>DASQYE010000081.1:0-2924 GCA_035639355.1 Pyrinomonadaceae bacterium | reverse complement strand
CTGTTCGGGCCGAAGAGCGACATGATGACGTCGGTGGTTCCCAGCGTTTCGACCGTGTAGCGGCCCGCCTTCGTCGCGTTGAACTTGAAAAGGTCTTCCTCTCCGGGCCTGCCTATGGAGGCTTGCGTGGGCGTTAGCTCCGCCACGGGCAGCTCGGTCGGGCCGGGTGCGACCGGGGCCGCCGCCTTCGGATAACCTCTTTCGGAACCGATAAACTGCTTGTCTACCGCCGACAGCACCTCGTTCGGCTCGGATTGAAAGCCGTCCATAGTCCAGTGCTTGGGAATGGCGTAAAGCATGATCGAGGATTTATCGAGCGCCGTCCCGTTAATCAATGTGCGGTCGTACTTCTCGAACATATTGTGCCGGATGGTGGCCAGATCCCAGAAGTTCGGGCTCCCGGATAGATCGCGTATGACGTTGTCCTCGTTCCACTTGATACCACCCTCAGGGTTCTGGTGCTCGTGTATCAGTCCCAGAGTGTGGCCGAATTCGTGTAGGACGACTCCCTCGTCCTGCCATCCCAGATTCATAGTAGGTTGATTCAGCGCAATCCCCAGACAATCTTTGCCGATGTATGACCATGCGCCGTCGCTAGGGTCAAAGGCGATGCGGATTTCCGCGTTCGGCGCATTGTTGAACTCGAATTTGATATTGGCCGAATCGCTCCACTTCGGCGCGAAGTCTTTGACGATCTTTTGCTGGGCTTGCGTGCCGCCCAGGAAGCGCACCCGCAGGGTAGAGTTGTTGGCCCAACGCTTGGAGATGACGATGGCCGCCCTGACGGCGGTCGAAGCGCTCGCCATTCTTTCGGCATCCGAGGGGCCGGGCGTAGCCTCGTAGGGATTGGGAGGGAGGTAACGGTCGAAGCAAATTTTGTGATACTGGTTGGACATAGCTTAACTCCTTTGGGGTCGATGCCGCTTTACCGACATCGATTGTTGATGATTGCATTCGCAGACAAGCGAATGTCTGCTTGCGTCAGGCGAGGAAAATAGGTTTGGCCTATGGGCGGATTTTCAATCACGAGCTTCAGCTCACGGGGGCGCGTTCGTCGCCGGCTTCACCTGCTTCGCGCTCGGCGTCCCGCTCGGCGATGGTCTGTGCCTGGGCCAGCCGCTCGGATGGGGCGACATCGCCTTGCGTAATTTCGCCGTACAGGTGAAACCAGGGGAATTTGTGCTCGGCGTAGGTCTGTTGATCGACGGATGTAGGCGGCGGCTCCGTCCCTGTGATCTCGCGGAACTGCGCGTTGTTTAGAATATGGACGCTCACACGTCCGAAATTATTCTGGTCCCAAGTGTCGGGGCCATGCGGGTCTGGCAGTATCTTCTCTTTGATGACGCCCCCGGCCCCCAAGCCCATCTGCGCCGTTGCGGCCGAGCGTTGGCGCGGGAGCGCGGACGGGCGCGGCGCGGCAGCGGTCTGCGTCGGCGGCGGCTCGTCCGGGAAGATGCCCTGCTTGGGCGCGAAGACGGTGATTTGAATGCCTCCGACCTCTTCGCCGCCGGTCAGCGAAGCCTCGACCGTGTAGCCGAGCCCGAGCGGCATCGCCACGAACTGGCGAATCGTACCCCGGCCCGTGTTGATGCCGTCGAGCCAGAGCTGCGGAGGGCAGACCAGGTAATCCTGCCGCCCGGCGCGCAAAGCGGCCGCCGCGTCTGGCTCGCCCGAGACGGCGTTGATTCCTCCGATAGTAATCTTGGCGGCGTGCGGCTGCCACGGCGCTTCATTCTCGAAGCGTATGTAGAGTGCCTCGCGCTGGTACATGGGAATAAACGCGCCGCCCTCTTCGCGCCAGCGACCGGGAACGCGCTCGGCGTAATCTTCGACTCTGTAGACGGGCAGGACGCCGAAATTCGGCGGCGTTTTATGGGCTTTGCCGTCATCTGGAATGCGCAGCGTCCGCTTGAAGGAGACGATAAAGCGCGCGCCGATGCGGATTGATTCCGGCTCGATCTGAACGTCAAGCATATTTTTTCTACGCCCGTGCGGGCTCACTTCAACCGCCTTTCATCTACTAACGCCCCGAATGGGTGCGAAAACCGTCAGACGGGTCGAAGACCGCACTCGCTCCGGCCTTTTGTTGCGGATGAAGCTCCATTCGTGCGGCCAGCGTCGGCGGTGGTGCTATAATAAGAAATACGGACGGGTGATGTGGCTCGCGTGTTGCGAGCGAGACTGGAATGAACACTACCAGCTGTAAAAGGTGTTGAGGCGGGCGAGACCGATCGCCCTGAAAGTAAGATTATGACCACCTTCAGTAAAACGGAAGAGCCCTTTACAGCCAGATTCGTAGAGGCCGAGCCTAACGTCGTTTTGGAGTTGATGAATACGACAGACCAAACGCTCAAGTGCGTGGAGGTTCTAACCATCTTCCTGAAAGACGAAGAGACTCCGGGCGGCGGCCCTTCGCGGGCCCATATTAAGTTTGAGGCCATAAGGTCTATCCAGCCGAAAGAGAAGGTCGTCCTGGCCCACAAAACCTGGATCGACGGTAAACCTGTAGCAGCTAATCAAGACGAGCTGGAGCGTCTTAGAACAGTAGCGGGCGGAGTCAGGGCTTATGTGCTGGATATTTCGTGGGAGGACGCCGAGGGTAAATCGCGTTATCAGCGCATACCTGTGGGGCACTGATTGACGGGTCGCGTGTCGCGTCCGCTTCCGTAAGAGAAATCGCGCAGCGCCGCCGTCGTCTCGCTCTGCGCGCTGCGCTAAAACATACCGCGCAAGTACGCGACCGCGTGTGGTACGCTTGAGTCTGATGAGGGACGGCGATGAGAGGATAGAAGAGAGCGGGATGCTCGGCCCGAAGCTCCGCTGGCTGATTGCGGGCCGCCTGTTCGCTGCCGTTCTGCTGTTGCTGGTGAGCGCGTTGTGGACGCAGGAGCGATTCGGCGCAGATGGGAGCGGCCTGGTCTTGC
>DASQYE010000080.1:0-5220 GCA_035639355.1 Pyrinomonadaceae bacterium | reverse complement strand
CTGAACGAGAACATCAGCGAGTAGAGCGCGAAGGTCAGCCCGTTGAAATAGCTCTTCGATTCATAGGTGTACTTGAACTGCTCGGCGGCCTGCCCGCCCGTCTTGCGCTCGGCGTAGGAATAGAAGCCCCACAGCATCAGGCAGACGAACGCGGCCAGCGAGACGAACGACAGGTAAAAGCTCCTGGAGCGAACGAGCTTGAAAAATTCGATTCTTAACTGCGTGAACATGCTTTCGGAGATGCGCGACGCCACCCATTCGGTATCGAAGACAGCCCGGAAGTCTCAGGCCGTCATTGAATAGACCATTTATACCCTTGCCGTGCCACAGGAATCAGGGGAGGCGGCCACATTCCCATGCTGTGGCGACCAACACCCGGACTCTACTGTAGCCTTACGTTGCTGCTGGGGATTGCGTTCCTTGCAGATTGATCTTGCCCGTCGGGCAGAGCGGTTTCAATTGACCTTCACAAACTCGATGGACAGATCGTCATCCTTCTCGTCGATCAAAATCTTTGACCCGGCGGGCGCGTCGCCGAAGAGCAGCTGTTCGGCCAGGGGTTGCTTGATCTTGGTTTGGATGAGGCGCGCCATCGGCCGCGCCCCGTTGAGACGGTCGAAGCCGCGCGTGGCGAGCCAGCCGCGCGCCCGCTCGCCCAGCTCAATCGTGATCTTCTTACCAATGAGCTGCGCGCGCAGCTCATTTATGAACTTGTCCACGACGCGCTCTATGGTCTCGAACGTCAGCGGCTCGAAGGCTATCCAGGCGTCCAGGCGATTGCGGAACTCCGGGCTGAAGGTGCGCTCTATGGCCCCGCGACCCTTGCCTTTGCCTCCGCCCTCGTTCTGAAAGCCTATGCCCTTCTCGCTCAACTCGCGCGCGCCTGCGTTCGTAGTCATAATCAGGATGACGTTGCGAAAGTCCGCCTTCTTGCCGTTGTTGTCCGTCAGCGTCGCGTGATCCATCACCTGTAGCAGGATGTTGAAGAGGTTCGGATGCGCCTTCTCGATCTCGTCCAGGACGAGCACGGCGTAGGGCGTCTTGTTGACGGCGTCCGTCAGGAGTCCGCCCTGGTCGAAGCCCACGTAGCCGGGCGGCGCTCCGATCAGTCGCGAGACTGTGTGCGCCTCCGCGTACTCGCTCATGTCGAAGCGCAGGAACTCGACGCCGAGCGCGACGGCCAACTGCTTCGCAAGCTCCGTCTTGCCCACGCCCGTAGGCCCCGAGAAGAGGAACGAGCCGATGGGCTTGTCAGGATGGCCGAGCCCCGACCGTGAAAGCTTGATCGCATCGACGACCCCTTCGATCGCTCTGTCCTGTCCGAAGATGACCGCCTGCAATTCCTGTTTCAGATTTTGCAGGCGCTCCTTCTCCGACACGACGACCGTTCTGGGCGGAATCTTCGCCATCCTTGAGACGACCGTCTCGATCTCCTTGGGGCGGATCGTGCGGGGCCGCTTCTCTACGGGCAGCAGCTTGACGGCCGCTCCGGCTTCGTCCAGAACGTCGATCGCTTTGTCCGGCAAAAAGCGGTCGTGTATGTGCTTGGCGGAAAGCTCGGCGGCGACTCTCAGGGCTTCGGCAGTATAGCGGACGCCGTGATGCTCCTCGTAGTAGCTCTTGAGTCCCGAAAGGATTTGCACCGTCTCCTCTATCGTCGGCTCGCCGATCTCTATCTTTTGGAAGCGGCGGGCCAGCGCGCGGTCACGCTCGAAAGCCGCCTTGTATTCCGCGTAGGTCGTCGAGCCGATGCAGCGTATCTCGCCCGAAGCCAGAGCCGGCTTGATGATATTCGAGGCGTCCATAGAGCCGCCGCTCGTCGCGCCCGCGCCCACTATGGTGTGAATCTCGTCTATGAAGAGGATCGAGCCGGGCCGCTTCCTGATCGCATTGATGACGCCCTTCAAGCGCTGCTCGAACTCGCCCCTGTACTTCGTCCCGGCCAGCAGCGCTCCCATGTCGAGCGCGTAAACCTGCGTCGAGAGCAGCACGTCCGGAACTTCGCCGCGATGAATCTTCAAGGCGAGCCCTTCCGCGATGGCCGTCTTTCCGACGCCGGGGTCGCCTACGTACAGAGGGTTGTTCTTGCGGCGGCGACAGAGCACCTGTATGGTTCGCTGGACTTCCGAAGTGCGGCCGATGAGTGGGTCTATGTGCCCGGCCGCCGCGCGCTCAACGAGGTCTGCGGTGAAGGCCGCGAGCGGGTCGCGGACGGGCTGCGCATCATCATCCTCAGCGCCCATATCGCCGCCTTCGGGAGCGCGCTCGGCCCGCTCCGCGATCTTAGAGATGCCGTGCGCGATATAGTTCAATATGTCCAGGCGCGTGATGCCCTGCTTCTTCAGAAAGTAGACGGCGTGCGATTGCTCGGCCTGGTAGAGCGCGGCGAGGATATTGCCGCCGTTGACCTCTCGCTGGCCCGACCCCTCCGCTTGCAGGAGCGCGTATTCGAGCACGTAGCGAAACGTGGAGGTCTGCTCGGGCAGCACCTCAGCGCCCTCCGGCAGGCGCTCCAGCTGGTCTTTGAGAAAAGAGGTGAGGTCACGATTGAGCGCTTCGAGGTCGCCGCCGCAATGGCGCAGGACCTTGCCGGCGGTCGCGTCTTGCAGCAGGGCGAACAGCAAGTGTTCGAGCGTGATGTACTCGTGCCGTCGCTTGATGGCTTCGTTGACCGCGACGCTTAATGTCGCCTGTAATTCCCTGGTAATCATATAAAACTCAAGCCGCGCCGTTTTGCCCCTGCCAGGCAACCCGAAATCTCAGTCGCGGGCAAACGCTTTCAGTTCTCCTCGGTCGTGAACAGCAGCGGGTACTCGTGCGCCTGTGCGAGCGCCATGGCCTTGGCCGCTTTCATCTCGGCGACCTCGTAAGTATAAATCCCGGCCACGCCCATGCCCTGCGTATGCACCTGAAGCATGACGCGGACGGCGTCGGCCTCCGTCCGCTGAAAGACCGTCTGCAAGACGAAGACGACGAAGTCCATCGTCGTGAAGTCGTCGT
The DNA here is from genome assembly GCA_035639355.1 of Pyrinomonadaceae bacterium. Classification (GTDB taxonomy): domain Bacteria; phylum Acidobacteriota; class Blastocatellia; order Pyrinomonadales; family Pyrinomonadaceae; genus DASQYE01. The sequence continues at coordinate 2,220 of DASQYE010000080.1, read as the reverse complement.
TGTGAATCAAGACCCTGTAGAGCGGAGGGGGTTTGAGCTTCTCCTTGCTCCGGCTCTCTGTGACGACCGCATCATCAGGCTCTTCCGTCAATCTGGGCATAATCTAAAACAGGGCTGCACGCGCCGTGCGCCTCTCCTTAATAAGATACCAGCACCCGCGAGAGAATGCAGCCCGCGCATACGGGCCTGAGCGTGCGGCGGCCGGAAAACCGGGGCGTGGGCGCAGGAGGCCGTCCAAGTCTCTCTGGGCGCGCGCCTTCACTTGCCACTTGCCGGTTCCGAAAGCGGCAGTTTAAGCTAGCTGAAGCGATGGCCCTGATACGATTCCCAGACCCGAGGCACGCCACTTCCGAGGGCATCGTCGCCCTCGGCGGAGACCTTCGGCCCGAGAATGTTTTGGAGGCATATCGCCGGGGGATATTTCCCTGGCCGATAGACGGGCTGCCGCTCACGTGGTTTTGCCCGCCGGAGCGCGCGATACTCGAATTCCGAGACCTGCACGTGCCGCGCAGCCTCACCAGGGAGAGACGCCGCACACGGCTGCGATTTAGCATTGACAGGGATTTCGGCTCGGTCATACGGGCGTGCGCGCGAGTGTCGCGCGCCGGAGAGAGCGGCACGTGGATTACGCCCGGTGTGATTAGGGCTTACACCGATCTGCACCGCTCGGGGTATGTCCATAGCGTCGAGGCCTGGGAGGGGGATGCGCTCGTCGGAGGCGTCTACGGTGTCGATGCGGACGGCGCATTCGCCGGCGAGAGCATGTTTTACCTGCGCCCCAACGCCTCTAAGCTGGCGCTGCTTTTTTTGATCGAACATCTCAGCGCGGGCGGGCTCGACTGGATGGACATACAGATGATGACCCCGCACATGCAAATGCTCGGCGCGAGGCTCATCAGCCGCGACCGCTTTCTGGAAAAGCTGGCGCAGACGCGCGCACGCGGCCTCAAGCCCTTCGAGCGATACTCTCTCTCAGAACAGGCGGGCGAACCGTGATGGCAAACAAGAGACTACTGCTACTGAGCAATTCGACAAACTACGGCGAGCGCTATCTGGAATATCCGTCGAGCGCCATCAAGGATTTTCTGGGCGGCGAGCCCCGTACAATCCTCTTCGTACCCTTCGCGGGCGTGCGCTCCTCTTTCAGTGAATATGCGGCGACCGTGCGCGAGCGCTTTCGTGAGATGGGCTACCGGCTGGAATCGGTTCACGAAGCGAGCGACCCTCGCGAGGCCGTCGGACGCGCGGAAGCCATAGCCGTCGGCGGCGGCAATACTTTTCATCTGCTGCGCGGGCTCTACGAGGCGGGACTGGTCGAAGCGATTCGCTCGCGGGTAGCAGAGGACGGTGTGCCGTTTATAGGTTGGAGCGCCGGGTCGAACGTCGCTTGCCCGACCATAAAGACGACCAACGACATGCCCATAGTCGAGCCCCCTACCTTAAGCGCCCTGAACCTCGTTCCCTTCCAGATCAATCCGCATTACACGGACGAGGGCCTTTCGGGCCACGCGGGCGAAACACGCGAGCAGCGTCTATCGGAGTTCATAGAGGTCAACGAAGGCGTCTACGTCGTAGGGCTCAGGGAAGGCAGCATCCTTCGCGTCGAAGGCTCTTCGATCAGGCTGATAGGCGAAAAGAGCGCGCGGGTCTTCATAAAAGGCAAGGAAGCCATGGAGATTGCGCCGCAAGACTCTTTACAGTTTCTCTTGGAAACAGCCGGTCACTGAGTTCCCGCAGACTTCTTGGCGTTCCCCAGAGGCGTGATTAAAAGATTCACAGGAGGGGCCGCACTCGCTCGGTCGCGCCGGACGACCGGCAGCTCTACGAACGATGCGTTGTTCTTATTTCTCTCAAGGGTGATAACGGGCGTTCCCTCGGCCGGGATGCGTGCGAAGACGCTCTTGTCGTGTCCGGCGATGGCGATACGGATTCGATGGCCCTTCCTGATGAGCACGGAGGTCGGCAGGAGCCCGAAACGCAGCTCCGTCACCTGGCCCGGCACGAGCGGCATCGACTCTTTTCTCTTGAACGAGTGATACGGCACGCCGCTCCAGTAGGGCGGCCGCTCCTCGGATACCTTGCGATGGATGGCGCGCAGCTCTCCTTCCGTGATGTATGTGACCTTACCGCTCTCGTCAACGTCCTCAAGGTAGACGAAAAATGCGCCGTCCGTGCTCGTCGAAGAGAGTCTTAGGTTGATGACCGGATAGCCTGTGATCT
>DASQYE010000079.1:0-9640 GCA_035639355.1 Pyrinomonadaceae bacterium | reverse complement strand
CGACATAGCCGTGATCGCGCCCCTGGTTGACGGCGTCGTCGCGGACTTTGAGAGAACCCGCGCGATGCTCGACCGTTTCGTGAGGGAAGCCAGAAGCGGCATCTCTCATTTCAGCCGCCGCGCTTGCATGAGCGTGCTCTCCGGCGTCACGCAGGTAGAGCAGCGCGCGCTCCTCTCGGCGGCCGAGAATGCACACATCGGTCGCGTCTACATGGTCGAAGAGGGGCTCGCCGCAGCCCTCGGCGCGGGCGTCGCCGTTGACGACCGCAACGCTTCGGCCGTCGTAGACATCGGCGGCGCGACCACGAACGTCGCCGTCGTCGCGCACGGAACGATCGTTCACGCGCGCGCCGAGAGGATAGGCAGCTCCGACATCGACGGCGCGATCATAGATCGTCTGCGCCGCCATCGCGGATTGATCATCGGCTTGCCTACCGCCGAGCGTTTGAAGTTAGAGCTAGGCTCGGCGATCACGCCCGCCGACCCCGAAAGAAAGTTGACCGTCAAGGGGCGCGACGTGCAGGCCGGGAGCCCCGGAGCGATTGATGTGACAGCAGGCGAAGTGTACACGGCCGCGCAGCCCGTCATACGCAAGATCGCCGAAGAGGTACGCTCAACCCTCGCCGCGCTTCAGCCGGAAGTGGCGGCCGACATCTTCGATCGCGGAATCATACTGACGGGCGGCGGAGCGTTGCTCGCGGGCCTGCAACAATACCTGCACGGTGAAACGGGGCTGGTCGTGCGTATGGCCGACGAGCCCCGCTTCGCCATCGTGCGCGGCCTCGCGCAGCTTTTCGACGAGCCTCTACTGCTGCGCCGCGTCGCGCGCAACGAGCCGCACCCGCTGCTCGACGCCGAAACCGGCGGATTTGAATAAGAGAGGAGAACGAAGGGATGAGGGCGGCAGTGTGAGGGATGAAAGGAACGCTTCCCAATCTTGAATGCTTTTATTCATCCCCCATCCCTTATCCCTCATCCCTTCGTTCTCTCCTCCCTTTGTGGAGTTGTTGTGAGCATCCTTGAGTTCTTACATAGGCGGATTACGGTGGCGCGCGTTTACGGGATTCCGGTGCGCATAGACTATCGTTGGTTTCCAGTCTTCGCGCTGTGCCTGTGGCTGATCGCCTATAATTTGCAGCACGGCTCGATGCGACTGCCATTGGAGCGCGGGCCGGGGACGCTGCCGCCCGTCGATGGCGCGACCGCCTGGATTTTCAGTGCCATCACGACGCTCGCGCTCTTTCTCTCGGTCTTCGGCCACGAGCTTTCGCACGCCCTGATGGGGCGCGCCGAGGGCATCGAGATCGAAGAGATAGTGCTTCACCCCTTCGGCGGGCTGGCGCGTCTGCGTAGAGAGCCCGACAGCCCGCGCGCCGAATTCCGCATCGCGATTGCCGGGCCAGCGGCCAGCTTTCTCTTCTCTGTGCTCGCGCTCACTGCGATGTACGTGGCCGCCGAAAGCAATCTGATGACCGCCTCGCTCGTCTTCTTTATCATAGGGGCGGGCAATCTGCTGCTCGCCGTCTTCAATCTCTTCCCGGGCTATCCGCTCGACGGCGGGCGCGTGCTGCGCGCCATCATGTGGCACAGCAGCGGCAATATCAAGGACGCGACGCGCATCGCAGGCTTCTGCGGAATGATAATCGCCGGCGTGCTCATCGTCTTCGGCGTTTTCATGATGACGCGGCTCGCGCTGCTGATGGGGTTGTGGTCCATACTGGTCGGCTTCTTCCTGCTCGACGCCGCAGCGAAAGTGGTCAGGCAGGCGAGCGGGACGACCGCGAGAGCGGCTACCGTCGGCGAAGCGATGGGTGCTCCCGTGGCGATCGAGCCGGACGTGCTAATCAGCCACTTCATAGAGGCGATCCTTCCGCTTTACCCGCAGACCAGCTTCCCTGTCGCACACCGGCGACGCCTGCACGGCATCCTGACGCTTGAAGATTTGAAAGCCCTGCCGCGCGAGCGCTGGCGCTCTTTGCGCGCGCGCGACGTAATGCGTCCCGTCGGCCCGCAACTCTTCGTAGAGCCCTCCGCGACCATCGCCAGCGCCGACGAGATCATGCAGAAGAACGGGACGGGCTCGCTCGCCGTCGTTGACAGCTCCGGAGAACTCGTCGGTTTCCTTCTCCAACAAGGACGAAAAGCAAGGATGAAGGCGCAAGGATGAGGGATGAAAGTATGAATCTCAATCTCGAGATGCTTGATCCCAAAATCTGAGATTTGAAATTTCAAAATCGGCTCATCCCTCATCCCTTCGCCCTTATCCCTGTCGTTCACCGTTGCCTTGCGCCGTTTTTTGCCACATAATCCATGCGGAGCTATCATTTTGCTGTTCAGGGGGAGTGTCGATGTGGGCAGTGATTGGCGCACTTATCGCCAATGGTCTGATCGCGATTTTAAAAGGCATAGGGTTTGCTCTGACTGGCTCTGCGGGCATGGGGGCAAAGGCTTTACACTCGTTGGCGGATACTGCAAACCAGGTGTTCCTGCTGCTGGGCAAATAGGATGATTCGATTTTGGATTTTAGATTTTGGATTGGCGGTCGGAGAATTTGAATCCGGGACAGTCGGATTTGAAATCTCAAACAGAACAGAGCAATCCTGAAATCACAACACCCTTTAATCTAAAATCCAAAATCTAAAATCTAAAATGTTATTGCTTCTGCCATATCGCGAATACCTTGGAAGGCTTGGCGACCCGCGCAACCTCGCGGACATCGTGCTGGTCTTTCTGATCGTGTATACGGTGTTGAAGCTGGTGCGGGGGACGCGCGCCGCGCCCATGGCGGCCGGGATCACGGCTTTCGCCTTGCTCTACTGGCTGGCCGTCAATCAGGATTTGGCGACGCTCGAATTCGTACTGCGCGGCGGCCTTCTCTACATCGGCGTCGCCATCATAGTGCTCTTCCAGTCCGAGATCAGGCAGGCTCTAATCTCCTTCGGCAACCGTTTTCGGATGCCGTTCACGCGCCGCCAGCCCGGCCAATTCGGCGAAGGCGTCTACGACGAGATAGTCCTTGCGGCGACCACGCTCGCCTCTACGAAGACGGGGGCGCTGATCGTCATAGAGCGCGGCGTCGGCCTGAAAAACGTCACCGACGGCGGCGTCAAGCTGGACGCAGAGCTGAGCTACGATCTGCTGGTGACGATATTTAATCCGGCGACGCCCTTGCATGACGGCGCGGTCGTCGTGCGTCGTCATCGCGTAGCGGCGGCCGCCTGCTTTCTGCCGCTCACCCTTAATCCGCGCCTCTCCAAAGACCTCGGCACGCGCCACCGCGCGGCCATAGGCATCACGGAGGATTCTGACGCGGTCGCCGTCGTCGTCTCCGAAGAGACCGGATTGATCTCCTTCGTACAGGCGGGGCAGATCAGGCGCGGCCTGGACGCGACGCGCTTGCGCGCCTCGATCTTTCAATCCCTGGAGGTCTCGGCCAGGAAACGCGAAAAAGAAGAGGCGCTGGCGGCGGAAACGGAAGCCGAGACAGAACGCGCAATCTCGACCTGAGAACAGTGACGAGTGACGAGTGGCGAGTGACAAGATAAAAGCCAGTTCCTTTGCCGCCCACTTGTCCTTAAGACTCTCACTTGTCACTCGCCACCGCTTTAAGGATGTCGTTCCGCGAAATAGATGATGATGATAACGAAGCACCGCGCCGCACGTCCCGTTGGCCGCGCGAGGTCAAGGCGTGGCTGCGCGAAATCTTCGTCGAAGACTGGAACCTGAAACTACTGGCGCTCGCCATTACGCTCGGGCTCTGGTACGCCGTCACGGGACAGCGCACGCCCTCCACGATTCGGCTCCGAAATGTTCAGCTACAGTTCCGTTTGCCGGAAGAGATGGAGATCAGCAACGAGCCGCGCGATATGGTGGAAGTAGTCCTGACGGGCAACAAGCGCGAGCTTGACCGCATCAAGCGCGGCGACCTGGTGGCCTACGTCGATATCAGCAAGTACGCGCCGGGCGAGCGCGTCGTGCAGTTGACGCGCGACAGCGTCACTATGGATTTACCCGAAGGCGTCCGCGTAGATGACATCGAGCCGAACGTCGTGCCACTCAGGCTTGAGCCGCGCGTGGAGGGATTGGTCGCGGCCGAAGCGCGCCTCGACGGCAAGCTCCCTGACGGCTTCGAGCTGTACGCCGTGCGCGTTGTGCCCGACAAGGTGCGTGTACGTGGGCCCGCCAGCCACATCAATGCTTTGGAGAAAGCGCCGACCGAGCTGATCTCGCTCTCCGGGCGAAAGGAGAGCTTCAACATTCAGCAGGCGGCCATAGAAATCTCGGATCAAAGGGTGAACGTGCTCGATACGGTCGTCAACGTGAGTCTGGAGATCGGCGAGCAGCGCATCGAAAAGAGCTTCGCAGGCATCCCCGTGCGTGAAAGCTCGGGCGCAACCGCGCGCCCCGAAGTCGCCACCGTGACCCTTTACGGCCCGCGCTCCGTGATCGAGCAGCTGCGAGCCGAGACCATGCAGATTCTTCTTGACGAGGGAGCGGACGGCGCGATCACGCCGCGACTGATCCTGCCACCCGAAGTCGAGGGCCGCGTCGCGTTGCGCTCCACCAGACCATCCGGCTTTTCAATAGTCAGATGATTACGAAGCGGTCTGCCGTGAGCGATCGACCGAGCGAAGCGGCGTCGTGATCGGTCGCGGCCGATATCGTCATCGCTTTTACCGCTGACAAAGCTTCTGGCGCTTTACGCTGATTGCTGATCGCTTAAACTATGAAAAGACTTTTCGGCACGGACGGGATACGCGGCGAGGCCGGGCAGTTCCCGCTCGACCCCGCGACCGTGCGCAAAATCGGAGAATCGCTGGTGCTCCGTCTGGCGGCCCGTGGCGAACAAAAGAGCGCTCCGCGCATCGTCACGGGCCGCGATACGCGCCAGTCCGGCCCCGGAATCGAGCATGCTTTTATAGAGGGCGCGCGCCGGGCTGGGGCCGAATGTCAATCGGCGGGAGTGATTACGACCCCCGGCGTAGCCTTCCTGGCGCGCACCCTCCCGTCGGACGCGGGCGTCGTCATCAGCGCCTCGCATAATCCCTATCAAGATAACGGCATCAAGATTTTTTCGCCTTCGGGGCGCAAGCTGGACGACGCGACCGAACGTCTGATCGAGGCCGACATAACAGAGGGAGAGCGGCCGGAGCCGTCGCGCGCGGAGGAGATCGGCCCATCGGCCCGAGAGATGAAAGCGGTCGAGAACGCCGCTTTGAGAGAACGCTACCTGGACTATCTCGCCGGAGAGGTCGCCGCCGGTCTCTCGCTCGACAAAGTGAGCATCGTGGTCGATTGCGCCAACGGCGCGGCCTCGCATCTGGGGCCCGCGCTTTTCCGTAGACTCGGCGCGCGTGTCGTCAGCATCAACTGCGCGCCCGATGGCCTCAATATCAATCGAGACTGCGGCTCGCTGCACATAGAAGGTCTGCGGCGCGCCGTGTTGGAACACCGTACGCACCTGGGCGTCGCCTTCGACGGCGATGCCGACCGCGCTCTCTTCGTTGATGATCGCGGAGAGTTCGTAGACGGTGACGCCACTCTCTGGATCATGGCGCAATATCTGGCGGCGCGCGAAGAGTTGAAGAATAGTATGGTCGTCGCCACCGTGATGAGCAATATCGGTCTTGAGATCGCCTTGCGCTCGCGCGGCTGGGAGCTTCGGCGCACGGATGTCGGCGATAAATATGTTCTCGAAGAGCTGCTGCGCACGGGGGCGGCCATCGGCGGCGAACAGTCCGGCCACATCATCTTTCCGCGCCAGAGTTTGGCAGGCGACGGGCTTGTCACCACGCTCGGACTGTTGCGCGCGATGAATGAGACGGGCCTGGGCCTCGATCAGCTGACCAAAGGCTTTACGCGTTACCCGCAAGTGCTAGTCAACGTGCGCGTGCGCGAGAAGCGTCCGTTTGAGGAGGTCGCAGCCATTGAGCGCGCCGCGCGTGAAACACGGGCGCGGCTTGGGGCGCGCGGGCGGCTGCTGCTGCGTTACTCCGGAACGGAACCCCTCGCCCGAGTCATGATCGAAGGCGAGCAGCAGGACGTGATAGAGCAGTATGCGGAGACTCTGGCCGCAACGATCAGGGAATCGCTCGGCGCAGCTTGAAGGAGTACTGACCGTGCTTGCCTGGCCGTGCTTGGAGGGAGCGCGGGCCGTGAAATTTTTGCGCGGTCGGCGGTGTAAGTCTTACACTGCGGGCCGGTTTTTACAGACCCGCCAGAGCCCCGCCCCGTAAGCCGGAAGGGGTGAGGCCCGTAAAAAAGGGGCTCGCCCGCACCGCTCGATTTCCCTCTTGACATGGCATAGCCATTGCGATGTATATTGTGGGGCAAGAGAGACGGTTGGTGAATCCTCCGTCTCAAGTGGTTGCTGGGGTGAGGACAGTGACCACGAATATGAATGGGCGCGACACACTCCCACGTTGTCGCGCCCATTCGCTTTTTTTTGTGTAAGGTGAAATGATCTCGGGCCGCACACGTTGCGGCCCGACTTCGTGTTAGAATCCGAAACAGGCTTGCTCCTCGTAACTATTTTGGAATTTCAATACTCTGTTTTGATTGTTCCTCGCTTCTCATGAATACCAGCCAATACCGCCGCGAGTTCGCCGCCTATAGCTCGGCGCTTGAGCTTGCACATTACCAGCACCGGGCCGGTCTGCAACCGGAACTCAACACCGAACCCATATACGAGCGCTACGGCGAGCTCTTCACACGCCAGGCGATCGAAGACCTAGAGCGCGCCCTGGATGAGACGCCTTCGGGGCAGGAGACAGAGCGCGCGGGCCTGCGTGCGCTCTGCGGCGCGGCGCGCATCGGCTACCTGGAGACGAACGCCAGGGAAGCGACGGATGAGCGCGCCGTCTGCGAGTCGAAGGCCAGGGTCGAGTGGGACGGCGCGTCGATTCCGGCCCACAGCGTCCTGAAAAAGATCGGCAATGAGCCGACGGCCGCGCGGCGTCACGAGCTGATGGCGCGCTGGCTTGACGCGACCGAAGGTTGCAACGACCTGCGCGCGGCGCGCTTCGAGTCGTTTCAATCGTCGGCGCGCTCGCTCGGCTTCGATTCCTACCGCGCCCTTTTTACGGAAATCACGGGCACGGATTACCAGCAGCTCGCCGCTTCCGCGAGAGCTTTTCTTGAGGCGACCGAAGGCCCTTACATGTCCGCGCTGGCAAGGGCGACCGCGCGCGACCTGAAGGATGTCGAGCGCGATCACCTACAGCACGCCGATTTTCTCTTCTTCCAGCGCATGCCGCGCCTGGACCCCTTCTTTCCCGCGCGCGATGCGATCTCGACTTATGCGGCGGCGATGAGGGACCTCGGGATCAGCGTCGAGCAGCAGAAGAACATACACATAGATGACGAGCAGCGCCCGCTGAAGAACCCTCGCGCCGCCTGCTTTCGCGTCCACGTGCCCGACGATGTGCGATTGCTGCTCGCACCCATCGGCGGCGCTTACGATTACACGACGCTCTTTCACGAGGCGGGACACGCGCAACATTTCGGCTGGGCCTCGCGCGAGCTGGCCGACCGCTATCCGGAGTTCATCTACTCGTCGGATCACGCGACGAGCGAAGCTTATGCTTTCCTGTTCAACTATCTATTTCAAGACCCTGCGTGGCTGGTAGAGCACAGAGCGGGGACGAGCCCCGATCAGGCGCGCGACATCGCGCGTGATCTGGCGTTGCTGGCGGCGCACACGATCAGGCGATCCTGCGCCAAGCTAAATTACGAGATCGCGCTCTACGATGGCCGGCAGATGCGCGACCAACAGCTGGCCCTAACCTACGCACAACTTCAAACCGAGGCGACCGGTTTTCGCCGCGACCCGGCCCTCTATTTATGGGACGTGGACGACGGCTTTTATGCTGCGGCGTACCTGCGCGCGTGGGCTTTCGAAGCCAGTCTGCGCGAGCACCTGCGCACGCGCTGGGGGCGGCGTTGGTGGGCCTCGCGCAAGGCGGGCGATGAGTTGATCGACCTCTGGAACACGGCCTCACGTTACACTGTCGAAGAACTGGCGCGGCTCGTCGGCTTCGGCGAAATCAGTTTCGACTTTCTGGCCCACACGCTGATCGAAGCGATGCGCGCGGATTGAGGGTTTTTCAGAGTGCCGGAACGCTTGCGCGTGCGCTTCGATGGAGCGCGGCGGCCACTACAGTACGAGATTATTATAGGCGCGGGCGCGCTCCGCCGCCTTGGCGAGGAAGCGCGCCGAGCCTTGTCGCCCGAAGGGCGTCGCATCGCCCTGATCTCTAACGAAAGGGTCTTCGATCTCTACGGGGAGCCCGCGATACGAAGTCTTCGCGCCGCCCGCTTCGAGCCTTCCGTCTGGTTGATGAAGGAGGGCGAGCGCCATAAGAATCTGCGCAACCTCGGGCGGGCGCTGGAATTTCTTTCCCGTGCGGGGTTGGAGAGAAGCGACGCTGTGGTCGCCCTGGGTGGCGGCGTCGTGGGCGACCTGGCCGGCTTCGCTGCGGCCACTTACATGCGCGGGCTTGCGTTTCTGCAAGTCCCTACCACCTTGCTCGCGCAGATAGACGCCTCTGTCGGCGGCAAGACGGGCGTCAACCTCGCCGCCGGAAAAAACCTGGCCGGGGCATTTCACCAACCGCGCGCAGTCGTCGTGGACACGTCTACGCTCGACACTCTGCCCCGCAGAGAGATGACCGCCGGGTGGTGCGAAGCCGTAAAACAGGGCGCGGCCGGAAGCCGCCCTCTCTTCCATAAAACTGTCGGCTTCCTGCGCCGCCAAGGGGAAGATAGTTCGCACGCTTCGCGTCTTGCTGAACTCATCGCCGCGCAGTGTGCCTTCAAAGCGCGGGTCGTCGCGCATGACGAGCGCGAAGATATCGAGCGCACGGATTATCGCTCGCGCCGCATCCTGAACTTCGGCCACACTACGGGCCACGCGCTGGAGGCCGCGACCGGCTACCGTCGTTTCCGTCATGGCGAGGCCGTTGGCTACGGGATGCTGGTCGCCGGTGAAGTTTCCGTCAGATTAGGCTTACTCGACGCTTCGGAGTTAGAATTGCTTCGCGACGCCGTGCGATTGTGTGGGCGGCTGCCGCGCGCCCGTGACCTGGATCAGGAGTTGATCTCGAGCGCGCTCTCCCACGATAAAAAGCGCGTCGGCGGTTACGTCAAATGGGTTCTGCTTGAGCGTATCGGTCGCGCGACCCTCGTCGATGAAAGAGAGATCGCGCCGCGACTCTTGCGCGCCTCACTCCGCGCCGCCTTCGGCGACCCGGTACTTTGAAAATCGAGAGCAAGGAGTGAAAACAGCATGTACCTATCAAAGGCTTCCCTCGCAATAGCATCCGGCAGACGAGGAGAGCGCGGTGGGACGCGCCTCAAATTTCTGATCGTCGTCATCATCCTTGCAGCGGTCGCCTACTCCGGTTATCAATTCATCCCGGTGGCGTTTCAAGCCTACCAGTTTAAAGATTACATGCAGCAGAATGTGGACAAGGCCGCCGCGATGGGTCAACCACCCGACTGGGTGATGACGCAGTTGAAAGCGAGCGGCGGCGAGTACGGCGTGCCGCCCAACGCCGAGATCAAGGTGGAATTACGCAACGGGCGCATGGAGGCCAGAGTCCGCTTCGCGCGCCTCGTTCAGCTCCCCTTCTATGCCTAC
>DASQYE010000078.1:0-13604 GCA_035639355.1 Pyrinomonadaceae bacterium | reverse complement strand
AATATCTGCCGCCATTCGGGCGCGACTCGCGTGCGCCTCTGCGTCAACGTGAGCGACACGGAAGGCTTCGTGCTGACTCTCGAAGATAACGGGCGTAACTTCGACCCGCGCGATAAAAAGATGAGACAGGGACGGGGCCTGGCGAACATTCGCGCGCGCGCCAGCCTGATCGACGCGGATGTCTCCTGGCGCAAGGGCCAGCAGGGCGGAACGCTCTTCACTCTCCGCAAAGCGGAGGTGAGCTTATCCAAACAAGGCGAGCCGACCGCCTAGAGATAGTACGGCGGCAACCGCGCCTTCAAGAGGGCTTCAAACATGCGATCAAACCGCGACGCCCCTACGCCTTACTGAAAAGCGCATATCGGCGGGCACGGCGGCCAGGGTTTGCTCGGATTCGTCGCGCTCCCGTTGCGCCCCGAAGGGTCTGTAGCCTTCGTGCTGATCAAGAGAAGAACAGCCAGAAGCATCAATGTGATCCTAAGTATTCTCATCACCACTCTCCTTTTTTGAAGGGGCCTACGACAACAGGCCGGATTGAGGATGCGAAGCCGGAAACGGGTAAGAGCTTGGACGCAGTATTAATCTATCTCACGCGCGCGCGTCGCTACAAGAGGCATAGAGATCGGCGGTCTGAATCTTAGAGTGCCTGACTGTCGCTGAAGAGTTGGCTTGCGGCCGCTCGCGCAACTATTCTCACTTGACCTTGAGGACGATGAAGGTCAGGTCGTCGTGCTGTGGAGCGCCGGCGCACCATACCTGCAAGGATTTCACCAGCCTGTCGCGCACCTCGTCGGCGGACAGATGAGCGGACGCCGCCGCAGTCTTCTGCAATCTGGTCTCGCCGTATTCCTGACCTGCTTCGTTGAGCGCCTCCGTCACGCCGTCCGTATAAGCCACCAGCAAGTCGCCGCTTTGCAATTGAATGGTCTCCTGCTCATAGCGGGAATGATCGAAGAGCCCTATCACGAGCCCACCCGTCAGGAGCCTCTGGCAGCCGTCCACCATCTGGTGGTCGCCCGCTATGGAGCCCGGCAGCGCCAGCACATCCGTAACCACCTGTTCGGCGACCTCTATCTTCGGCACGGGCGAAGCGCCGAAAACCGGCTCGCTTATCTCAAAGCCGCTGCTGGTTTCGGCCGCCAACGGCTGCTGCTGCGCGGCCGTCGAGGCTCGAAGCAGCAACGGCGGATTGTGCCCTGCATTGATGTAGGTCAAGCGGCGCGTCCCTTCGTCGAACTGTGCGTAGAAGAAGGTGACATAGGTCTCAGCCCCGGTCGAGCTACAGAGAAGCCGATTCAGCGTCGAGACCAGCTCGGAGAGCGAGATTTGTGGCCGCGACGAATCGTTGTGCGCCATCGTCTGGCTTCTGAGCGATGCCTGCACGACAGACATCACAAGGGCGGCGGAGATTCCCTTGCCCGAAACGTCCGCGACCGCGATTCCTATCTGGTCGTCGCCGAGCGCCAGGAAGTCATAGTAATCGCCGCCGACTCCGCGCGCCGGCTGGCAGTAACCGGCCAGCTCAAGGCAACGGGAATCGGGCGGCGTTTCGGGGAAAAGTCGCTGCTGCACTTCGGAGGCGAGCGCTAATTCGCGCCTCAGGCGCTCTTCGGCCACCGTCCGCTCAACCAGCTTGGAATTCTCTATCACGAAGGCCAGCTGCCCCGCCACAGACATCAGCATCTCCTTATCGGCGACCGAGTAGGGCCGGCGTGCGCGGCGTGGGCCGACAGAGAGAATGCCTACGAGCTGCTGCTTGATCTTGATCTGAACGAGCAGGCTCGCCTTGATGCGCCGCAGCGTCTCGCTCTCCTTCTCGCGGGCCTCGCGCACGTCGGGCGAGTCCGTGAGGAAGGCGCGCTCCCAGGCGTCGAAATCCGCCTCCTCTATGACCCAGGGGGTCGTCAGCCGGTGCAGGCGCTTGACTACGAACGCATCGTCCCTGAGCGCCAGTCGCGGGCCCGTCACCTCTTCCGCGCGGCCGTTACTCTCATACGCTTTCATCGCGCCGCGATGCGGAGAACAGATGCGGCACACGTACTCGCCCGTCTCCTCATCTTTCACGAAGATCGACACGCTCTCGGTTTGCAGCGCGTCGCCGATTTTGTCAACGATCGACTTGTAGAGTTGGTGCATATTGGTCGCCGCCCGCGCCTCCTGTCCGAGGTCGAAGAGAATGCGCCGCTCGTCATAGGGGGCCGGGGAGAAATAGCTTTCGAGCACCGGAACCAGATGACGGAAGACGAGAACGTGCAGCAGCGCGAAGAGCGGAATGGCCGCCATGAGCAAGACCAGATCGGCGCGCCTGCCGAAGCGGTCGATCGCGGCGGCGCGGCTTCCCGTCAGGACAAACCAGAGCGCCGCGCCCGCGAGCAGCGCCTCGAGAAAAATGACGATCCGCGCAGCGCTCAGATAACGCCGCCGCAGCTTAGAGATGCGGCGACCCATTCGCCTGATTCGCGGACGAGCAAATAGAGATAAGATTTTCATCCGGTTCGCCTATTCATACCGGAGCGCGATCATCGGGTCAACTCGCGTCGCACGTCGCGCCGGCCAGTAACAGGCCAGCAAAGCCACCGCGATAAGCAGCGCCGACACCAGGACGAACGTCAGGGAGTTGGTCGCCTTCACTCCGAACAGCAAGCTTTCCATCAATCTGGTCAAGGCCAGGGCTCCGGTCAACCCGAGGCCGACGCCAAGAAGCGTACACTTCAAGCCCTGCCCGACCACAAGCCGTAAGACATCTCGCGGCCGTGCCCCAAGGGCCATGCGAATCCCTATCTCGCGCGTCCGCTGCGTGACCGTATAGGACATTACGCTGTACAGGTTCACGACGTTCGTGCAGGCGATCAATAACACAAAGCCGACCGCGCCGAGCAGTATCAGAAGCGCCGGGCGCACGTTCTGCACCAGCTCCTCTTGAAGCGGAATCAGTCGGACGCTGCGCCCCGTCTGCTGGTCGGGGTACTTTGGCCGAGACGGTCGCCGCAAAGACGCGCTCGGGATGGTCTCCCTCTTGAAGGCTAAAATCTGCGAACTGGTAAGCCGTCAGGTCCGTGAAAACGTTGCTCTGCTCGAGCCAGTCTTTCAGGTTCGGAACAGAGACAGAGCCCTTGTCGAATTGTAGAGTCGTCTCCCAAAGGCTCACGAGCCTGTCCGGCTCCGCGAGCGGCAGCGGGCGCAAGAGCACCGCGTTGACGATGGTGAAGATAGCCGTATTCGCGCCGATGCCTAATGCCAGGGTCATTATCGCTACGATCGTAAAAGCCGGGTGCTTCAAGAGCATCCGCGCCCCGTATCGCAGGTCTTGCCAGAGTGTTCCCACGCCGAAAACCTCCGAAAGTTTCCTTATTTTCGCACCTACTATCACCTGGATGCGGTCGAGCGCAACCCCAGGAGGCGTCTCGGCTCAAAAAGAGCTTTCTCTCCCTAAAGCCCCCCAGATTCGCCCTTCCAGATAGGAAAAGCTTCTGCCATCTAATCCATAAGACACCGCCGCGCGCCCGTTTGTGGCAAGAATTTCCACAAACGGGCAAGCGGCGACCTCCCCGTGGGCGGGCGGAACATTTCCTGTAAGGACTTTGAATGAGGCGCGCGTCTGACCGAAATCGCTTGGCGCGTGCGAAGCCTATCTCAATCGAGGATTATGAGGCTCGTTTTCGAATGGAAGCGAACTCTGCCTGCGACTTTTCAGTCGCGGGCAGAGTCCGGCGCAAGAGTCCAAGCACTCCTTCTTTCAAGAAGGGCCGCGCATCGCGCGCAGAGTGCCACAAAGGGCCGCCTGCTTTTCGGCGACGGGGATAAGAACAGGCCGGCTACGGCCGGCTTTTGGGCCTACGGCCTGACCTTCTTTCACTCATTCCTCAAGGCTATGAGCGGATCAATCCTCGTCGCCCGTCGCGCGGGGATGAAGCACGCGGCGACCGCCACGCCCGTCAGCAACAGCGGAATGATTATGAAAGTGACCGGATCGACAGCGCTCACGCCGTACAGCAGGCTGGATAAAAGCCTGGTCGCAAGAAATGCGAAAGCTAACCCGACGGCGACGCCTATCATGGCGAGTTTGAGTCCCTGCCAGATCACTATCCTGAGCACGTCGCGGCGTTGCGCGCCCAAGGCCATGCGAATCCCTATCTCGTGCGTCCGCTGCGCGACCATGTAGCTCATCACGCCGTAGATGCCGATGGTCGAGAGTATCAGGGCCACGGCGGCGAATAGCCCCAGCAGTAAAGTATAAAAGCGTGGCTGAGAGATGGAGTTCTCAAACTGCTGGGCCAGGGTTCGATTACCGACCGGCTGATCCGGGTCGATCGCCTGCACCTCTCTGCGGATAGGCATCGCCAGACTTGTCGGGTCGCCCTTGGTGCGCGCAAGCACGTACATGAAAGTAGTGGGAGTCTCCAGGTAGTGCGTGAAGATTTCAGGGCTCGCCTCCCCCGTCAAGTTGAACTGCTTGGCGTCGCCGACGACGCCTATGATCTCGTAAGGAGTGTTTCCGCCGCGCATGTAAAGGCGCTCTCCCAGCGGGTTCTGGCCCGGAAAGATGCGGCGGGCCAACGTCTCGTTGATTAAGACGGCCTTGGGCGCGTTGGCGTCGTCGCGCTCCGTAAAGAGCCGTCCACTTCGAAGCGGAATGCTCATCGTCTGAAAATAATCTCCGGCGACCGTGTTGATGACGGCCGTCAATTCCTGGCCCTGCGGCTGCGGGGGTCGCCCGGCCACAGCGTATGCCTGCAAGCGGCTGTTGCCCTGAAGCGGCAGCGCCGTGATGCCTCCGACCGCTTCGACGCCCGGCAACGCGCGCACTCTCTCGAACAGCTCCTTGAAGAACATGACGCCACGATTGCCCTCCGCATACTTCTGCGGCGGCAGCACCAGTTGCGAATTAACCAGCACGCCCTCAGCCTTAAAGCCCGGATCGACATTCCTCATCGCGGCGAAGCTGCGTATGAGCAATCCAGCCCCGATGAGAAGCACCAGGGAGAGAACCACTTCGGTAACGACCAGGATGCTACGAAAGCGATTCTGGCCCTTGCCGCCAGTAGAGCCGCGACTGCTATCCTTTAGAATCTCGTTGAGGTTGGTGTGCGTCGTCTGCCAGGCGGGCATGAGCCCGAAGATGAGCCCCGTGACGACCGAGATCAAAAGCGTGAAGGCAAGGACGGTCGGGTCGATCCCTATCTCTTCGACGCGCGGAGTGAAGGGCGGGATAAAACCGACCAGGACTTTGAGCCCCAGGACGGCCAGGAACACCCCGCACGTCCCGCCGATCAACCCTAAGAGCACGCTTTCCGTCAATAGCTGGCGCAGTATGCGCAGACGCGTCGCCCCTATGGCCGTCCTGAGCGCCACCTCCTTTCGCCGCGATGTCATACGCGCCGAAAGCAGGCTGGCGACGTTGACGCAGGCGATCAGCAACACAAAGAAGACTGCGGCCAGCAGAACGAACATGGCGGGCCGCAGGAATCCTACAATCGACTCGTGAAGCGGCTGTATGAAGACAGACCAGCCGGAGTTGGTCTGCGGGTAAGCTTGCTGGAGCTGGCGCGAGATTGTTTCCATCTCGGCGCGCGCTCCCTCAAACGTCACGCCGTCTTTGAGCCGGGCTATGACCTGCAACCTGTACGAAGTGCGGTCTTGCAGCGCCTCGTTATCGAATGCCAGGGGCTTCCAGACCTCCGCGAGCGTGTCCGGGAACTTGAACGCCGCTCGCATAACTCCGACGACGATGAAGGTTCTGTCGTTCATCTTGACGGGCTTGCCTACGATTCCGGGGTCGCCGCCGAAATGTCTTTGCCATACGGTCTCGCTCAGGATGGCGACCATGTCGGCACCGGGCCGCTCGTCCTCGGCCGTGAAGACGCGACCCAGCAAAGGCTTTTCACCCAGCAGATCGAAAAAGTTGGCCGTCACAGAATAGCCGTTCAGACGTTCCGCGCCGGACTCCGCCGTGTGGCGGAAGATAGTG
Source organism: Pyrinomonadaceae bacterium (assembly GCA_035639355.1). Taxonomy (GTDB): domain Bacteria; phylum Acidobacteriota; class Blastocatellia; order Pyrinomonadales; family Pyrinomonadaceae; genus DASQYE01. The sequence goes on along the minus strand of DASQYE010000078.1, from coordinate 7,636 downwards.
CTCTCGAAGGCCGCCATCTCGGAGAATGAGCGGCTCTGCGCCCTCCAATCCAGAAAGTCAGGCGGCGAGACTGGATTTTGTGTAAGCTCGCGCTGCGTATTGCTTCCCTGAAGATACATTATCCGGTCGGGCTCTTTGTAAGGCAGCGGTCGCAAAATGACTGTGTTGACGATGCTGAAGATCGCCGTGTTTGCGCCGATGCCAAGGGCGAGCGTCATGACCGCGACCGTCGTGAAGCCGGGGTTCTTACGCAGTACCCTCATACCGTACCGAAGGTCTTGCCAAAGGGTCTCCATAAATCCTACTCCTCTAATCTCGTGACATATCTCTTTGACCCGCCCCAGGCGACCGAAGCGACGGCGCGCGTCTCGCATGGCCTCCTCCGGCGTCATCCCGCTCGCCACGTTGTCCTGCGCGCGCATCTCAAGGTGAAAGCGAAGCTCTTCCTCTATGTCCCGGTCGAGACGTTCGCGGCGAAAGAGATCGCGCAGGCCGTTGAATATGCTTTTCAGCTGGAACATCCCCTCGCGCCCCTATGCCGTCTGCATAATCTTCCCGATAGCCTCGGAGACTCGTGCCCAGTTCGTCTCCTCGTCCACCAGCTGCTTGCGCCCCGCCCTTGTAAGCTTGTAGAACTTGGCGCGACGATTGTTTTCCGAGAGCCCCCACTCGGCATCTATCCAGCCACGCTTCTCCATCCGCTGGAGCGCGGGATATAGCGAGCCCTCCTCGACCTGTAGAACATCGTCGGAGACCTGCTGAATTCGCCGCACGATGTTGTAGCCGTGCATCGGCCCAGGCGTTAGAGTTTTTAAGATCAGCATGTCCAAGGTTCCCTGGAGCAGTTCGGTGCGATTATCAGTCACGAAGCACGCCTCCCTTGTCTTTCTAGGGGTTATATACGCCCCTTTCCATAGACTGTCAAGGGGGAGGGTCAAAGTCGTTTTGTAAAAATTCGTATACAACACGACGAGCGCAGGGCTGGCCGGGTAGCGAATCTAAGCTCTCCCATCCGCCGGACCCGCCCGGCATTCAAAGACGGCGATCTATCCGACCCGTCGGCTCCCCGCGTAACCGCCTACGGCCCGCGTTTGACGGTTACGAGCCCGGTGGCTTAACCTCTGAAGTGCTATGTTGATAGTTAGACGAACTTACCTTCGGCGGAAAGAGGAGCGATGATGAGAGAGGAGGAGGACGGCGGGGCCGGTTCCAGGTTCATCTTTATAGGGAATAACAGGTGCCTGGACTTCGTCAACACGGAGTTGATAAGGGGCGGGCAGCTCACAGACCTCTTGAAGGACTTTGACGACCTCGTCCGCTGGTCAAGAGAGGCTGAAGTTTTGAGTGCGCCGCAGGCGAGGCGGATACTGGATACCTGGGGCGGCACGCGCGAGGGTAAGCGTACGCTCGAAGCGGCGCGGGAGTTTCGCGCCGCTTTAAAGAAGATGGTCGAGCGAATCGTGGCGGGCAAGCAGGCCGCGCAAGCGGCCGTCGCGAAGATAAACGATTTTCTTCAACACCGGCACGGCTACGACGAGTTGGTCAGGACTCAAGGCGGGTTCGAGAAAAGGTTTCACTCTGACTTCGCCGAGGCCATACAGCTTCTTGCGCCCGTCGCCGAGGCCGCCGGCGACCTGCTCTGCTTTGCCGACGCTTCGCTGATTAAGAAATGCGAATCGGGGTCTTGTGTCCTCTATTTCTACGATACGACCAGGAACCACGCCCGCCGCTGGTGCAGCATGAGCACGTGCGGAAACCGCATGAAAGTGGCGGCGCATTATCAGCGAAGCAGGCTCGCCGGATCATAACCGAACCGGGGAGCCGCAGAGCGCATGAGCGGCCCGAACGGCAAAAGCTTTCGGGCCGCTCTCCCGCGCACGCTAACGACGTACCTGTGAGGCCGTGAAGTTGGCCGTTTGATCGCTCTGCAAGTTAGGGAACTGCTGATTGTTGGGCACGAAGGCGTAGGTTGTCGGGCCTATATAGACGCTGTAATCGTAACCGTCGTGTAGCTCTCCGAAAGTGTAGTAGCCGTTGGCGTCCTTGAAAAGCTGCGGCGCGCCGCACGGCTGCGCGATTGAGGCCGGCGGATCGTGTAGCGATTGAGGCCGGCGAGGCGCATCGCGCGAGGAATCTCCGGATTACCCATGAACCAGCGCCAGACATTGCCTGTACGCAGGTTTTCGGCGCTGAGCAGTATGATCCCAACATTGATGCCGATCACATCCGGCCCAGTCCATCCGGTGTTCGGATTAAAAGCGTCCGTGAATCCGTAGCGGCCGTATATACGCTCTCCGAACTTTTCCCGCATCGCGCGCAGTGCCGCGAGCGAAATATCCGGCGTGAATTGGAGCGAGCCGCCCGCCGCCGACGGAACGACCGTCCCGTCTATGGCGGGGTCGCGCGGCGGCCCTCCCCACGCGACGTACCCCTTGGCGCTATCGGAGGCAGTAATCCCCCAGACGTTCTCCGAGTAGCCCGGAAACTCGCTCGCCAGGTTAAGGCAGAATGCTTTGTGTGCGCGCGTGGCCGCGACCGAGTTGGCGAAATAATCCGTATATGGATACCAGCCTTCGCGTCGTCCGCGAAAATCGACCCAGGCGTGCGAGTACTGGTGTACGAAGAGCGGGCCGCCCGTGACGTATGTATAGCCCGCGTAGGTGATGCGCTCGCGGCTCCACGCGCGCCACGCCCCGGCCGTGATCGGGTGAGTCGGCGACCCTATGGCCAGAAGTTGGAGGATTGCGTGTTCGCTGTAAGCATCCCAACGGGGCTTTAAGAAACCCGTCTCCGGTTTCCATCCATGAGAGAGCAGCGTCGGGTGTCCGTTGAGCATCCACGGAAAATCCACGCGCTCGTAGATTGCGGTCGCCAGCCGCACGATCTCCGCGTCGTCCTTAAAGTACTGGCGCGCCGTCAGCACTCCGCCGAGCAGGAGCGCCGTATCGATAGACGAGATCTCACTTTTCCAACGCCTTTCGCCCGTCGTCCTGTCCATCCAGTGATAAAACCAGCCGCGTTGGTGCGCGGCGCGCTCGGCATAAAAGCGTAGCGTCGTGCGCACGCGCTCGCGCGCTTCTGCCGGGGCTATCCAGCGACGCTCGGCGGCGATGCATAGCGCCGTCAGGCCAAAGCCTGTCGCGGCGCTGCTCGCTATCTGGTAGCTGGGCTCCTGTTCGCTGTGCTCGTGGCCGTCGCTGTGTACGCGATCGAGCACGAGACCCGTGCGAGGATCGGCGTGTTCGCTGAAGTATAGAAAGGCACGCCGGGATAAGTCTTCGAGGAAGGCTTCGTCGCTGGAAGGGAGTTGCGGCGGCGGCGCTGGCCGCCCTGACTCTATGGCCTTGAATGCAGCGGCACGGTGAGGGGCGACGAGCGGGTAGACATCGCTCGCAAGGAGTGCGCAGAGCAGCGATAGACAGGCGGCCAAGCGCCTGGCGTGACTCGAACCCCTCGGGCGGCGGCGAGCAGTAAGGCCAATCCTTAGGCTCATAAGCTACTTCTCGACGACTTCAAAACCGGCTTCGAGCCCATCGATTGAATTCTGGCCGACGGTGATTTTGAACGCGCCCGGCTCGACCCCGAAACGCATCTCCCTGTTATAGAAGCCCAGATGCTCAGGCCCGAGCGTGAACTCTACGCGGCGCTTCTCCGCGGGGCGAAGAGTGACGCGCTCAAAGCCCTTCAATTCCTTGACGGGGCGCGTCACACTGGACGCGACATCGCGCAGGTAAAGTTGGACCACCTCGTCGCCAGCGCGCCTGCCCGTATTCTCTATCATGACGCTCACGGTCAAACTCGCGTCGGGGCGAATGCTTTGCGCGCTCAGTTGCAAATCCGTGAGACGAAACTGCGTATAGCTCAACCCGTAGCCGAACGGAAAGAGCGGTGTCCATGGCGTGTCCAGATATTTAGATGAATACTTGTTATTGGCGTCGGGCGGTCGGCCCGTGTTTTTATGGTTATAGTAGAGCGGAACCTGACCGACCGCGCGCGGGAACGTCACGGGCAGCTTGCCGCCCGGATTAACGTCGCCGAAGAGCACGTCGGCGATGGCGTTTCCGGCCTGCGTGCCCGCGAACCATGTTTCGAGAATCGCGGGCGCGTTCTCCGCGACCCAGTTGATCGTCAGGGGGCGACCGTTCATCAGGACGACGACGAAAGGCTTGCCCGTTTTTTGAATCGCTTGAATCAGCTCCAATTGGCGGCCGGGCAGATCGAGCGATGTGCGTGACGCCGCTTCGCCGCTCATCTCGGCCGTCTCGCCGACGGCCAGGACGACCACGTCCGCCTCAAGAGCGACGCGAACGGCCTGCTCTATTGAATCCGCCGCCGTCGGGGTGGTTGCGAGCCTGGCGGCCTCCGTGCCGGCCGCCTGCGCGACGTTAGTGCCCCCGGCGTTGCTCGCATCCGGCGGCGCGGCATCGTAGTTGCCGGTCACGCCGCGACCCTCTATGGCTACGCCCTTCGCGTATAAGACTCTCGTCTGCGGTGAGACTTTCGCCTTGATTCCGGCGAGCAATGTGACGGTATCTTCGGCGCGGCCGTCGCCGGCCCAGGAACCGAGCATCGCTTTCGGGTCGTCTGCGAGCGGGCCGATGAGGGCGATGGTTCGCGCTTGTTTGCTGAGCGGCAACGTCTCGCGCTCGTTCTTGAGGAGCACCATCGAGCGGCCCGCCACCTCGCGCGCGATCGACAGATTCTCTGCGCTCAGAAGCTGGGTGCGTTCGCGGCCCTCGTCCGCGTATGGCTTGTCGAATAACCCCAGGCGGAACTTGATGCGAAGGATTCGCCGCACGGCCTCGTCGAGCGTGGCCTGTGTGAGCTTCCCTTCTTTAATCAGGTTGGCCCCATGCTTGTTGTAAAGGCGGCTCACCATCTCCATATCGACGCCCGCGCTCAAAGCCATGCGAGCGGCCTCGGCCTCGTCGGCGGGCATCCCGTGATTCAGCAACTCTCTCACAGACTCATAGTCGCTGACGACGAAGCCGTCGAACTTCCATTCATCGCGCAGTATTTTGGTGAGCGTGAACGGATTGGCGGACGTGGGCACGCCGTTTAGATCGTTGAAGGCGCTCATGAACGTGCCGACCCCTGCGGCGGCCGCCGCTTTGAAGGGCGGCAGATAAATCTCGCGCAGGGTCGTCTCGGACATGTCAACCGTATTGTAATCGCGTCCCGCTTCGGCCGCGCCGTAGGCGACCCAGTGCTTGGCGCACGCCACCACTTTTTCGGGCGCGCTGTAGTCGCGCCCCTGGAATCCGAGCACGCGAGCACGCGCCATAGCGGAACCCAGGAATGGGTCTTCGCCAGAGCCTTCGACGATGCGGCCCCATCGCGCGTCGCGCGCTATGTCCACCATCGGCGCAAACGTCCAGCGCACCCCAGTGGCGGATGCCTCAAGGGCCGCCACGGCCGCCGCGCGCTCGGCCGCCGACGGGTCCCAGCTGCTGGCCTCTGCGAGCGGGACGGGAAAGATCGTGCGGTAGCCGTGTATCACGTCGAAGCCGAAGAGCACGGGAATCTTTAAGCGCGACTCTTCCATGGCGATGCGCTGCAATTCGTTGGTTCTCCGGACGCCGCGCACGTTCAAGGTCGAGCCGAGCAAGCCCTTGCGAATCAGGTCGCGGTGCTCGGGGCGGAAATTCCCGTTGGCCTCGCCGTCCAGCTGCTGAAGCTGTCCTAGCTTCTCTTCGAGAGTCATGCGGGCCAGAAGCGCATCTATCCTTTTTTCTATGTCCGCCTGCGAGCCCGCCTCGGCGACCGGCGGCACGAGCGACGGAAGCAAGGCGAGCATGACGGCCAGCGTGATGACGATGATGAAGGCCGGGCGACGTGTCGGGTTTTGACGGTGTGGCATATTCATTTTCAAAGTGAAACCGTGAGCAGAGAAAAGCGCGAATGGACGGGGAGAAGAAAACCCATCCATTCGCGCCAGGGGTCGATCGCATACTAGAAGCTGAACCGCGCTTGAAGCTCTATGACGCGACCGGCCAATCCGAACGGAGCCCGCCCGAACTCATTATTTTGTATGTCAACCTGCGACGTGACGGGTTGAAACGCGGGCAGGTTGAGAATGTTGAAGGCGTTGAAGAGATTCGCGCGAAGATCGAGCATCGCCGACTCGCTTATGAATCTCAGCTTCGTTTGCTTGATAAGGGAAAGGTCTATCTGGCGAAATCCTGGCCCGCGAAACGAGTTGCGACCTATACCGGCGGGCCCCTTCGTTAATATATCGAAGTATCGAGTGCCGCCCCCTGGGAAAATCCCGTTAATGAAGTCATCATTAGAGGGATTCTGAATCACGCCGCCGAAGTATTGGGTCGGGCGATCGGGGCGGAAAGCATCGCCGTTAAGGTCAGTCTCGACGGGGCCGAAGACGACCGGCGTGAACGGGAAACCGGAGTGGAACGTGGCGATACCGCTGATCTCGAAACCGCCAAGAAGCGCGCCGAGCACGCCCCTGCCTTCCTTGAAAAACGGCAAACGGTAGAGGCCCGAGATGACCAGGTTGTGTCGAATGTCGAAATCCGACGGGCCACGCTCAAGCCTTTGATCGCTCGGGTCTGTCTGCTGCGCGCCCCGCCCGAAGGAGCTTGTGTCTATGCTCTTGCTGAAGCGGTAGTTGGCTTCCATGGAGAAGTTGCGCGCGTACTGGCGCGTGAAGCGCAACAGCAGAGCGTTGTAGCTTGAGTTCACGTCGGGCAACGCGAAGAGGATGCCGTTCAGATTTTCAAAGCCGTAAAAGTTTGGGTTGCAAGACAGGCGCGGCGCGACCGGTTGGCCGTTAACGTTGCGCGTCTGCACGCAATCGAAATTACTGTCGAACGTGTCGCCCGGCGACAGTCGATTGATGTTGACCGTGCGGATCAGCTTGCGACCCATGCTCCCTTGGTAGCCGGCAGAGATGATGGTCTTAGGCGTCAGCAGATACTCGAAGTCGAGCGAGTAGCTATAGACGTAGGCGTTCGGCAAGTCCGGGGGCGTGCCGTTGATCTCGACAGGAATATCACGACGGATGAAGCCGCCGGGCAGCGTGCGCGGATTCGGGTCGAGCAGACCGCCCGTCAAGGGGTCTAGGCCGCGCTGCAAATTCGGGTTCAACGGGTACACGAACGGATTGTCGCCGACGGCGAACGAGTAGAGAATCGGCCCCGGATCGGCGGCGTTGTTCGTCCCCGAACAGCAGAGACCGACGCGCGCGAAGAACGGAGTATTGCCGCGCACGCTTGTTAACTGATTCAAGAAGATGCGGTCGTAAAAGATGCCGAAGCCGCCTCGGACGACGGCGCGTCCTTCGCTCAAAAGATCGCCGAAGGCTTTGGAGGTTGGCGAGTAAGCGAAGCCTATGCGCGGCCCGAAGTTGTTGCGGTCAGGGTTATAGAGACGGTCAACGACGACGACCTTCCCGTCTATGACGCCGTTCGGCCCGAGCGCGAAATTGCTGAGGCGGCCCTCTTTTTCCGTTAGCGGCGTCTGGTATTCGTAGCGCAGGCCGAGGTTGAGCGTCAGGTTAGGCCGCGCCTTCCAATCGTCCTGCACGAACAAGCCGTAATTGGTCGAGCGGAAGTAACGCTGGCCGTTGGCCGAGCCGCCCGTGCGCGGGTCGGCGTCAATATTCTCGAAGAAGACCGAG
>DASQYE010000077.1:0-11796 GCA_035639355.1 Pyrinomonadaceae bacterium | reverse complement strand
GCGAACTGCTTTGGAAGGCGTCAAAACGGAGGCCGCCGGTACATCCTGGACGCGCACGCCGCTCGACATGTCGAAGTTATCGTAGCGGTAGCCAGCGCCGTTTTGAGCCAGGGCGGGGGAGGCGCAGACGAGCGCCAGCAGACAGAAAAGGGGGAACTTTTTCATGTGTCTTACTCGGGTAAACTTATTTCAATTGGTACGGCTCCGACTGTGGAGCTGAAAGGGGCAGGCCGAACCGGGCATGAGTGACCGTCAGTACAGATTTTCAAGCGTTCCAGGCGAACGCAAGAGTAATAATAGCACGTTGTTTAAAACAGTACAACACTTATACTAAATGCCGGATTAAACAGGACTTGAGCCCGTCCATACACCGCGAAAGGCTCTTCATACAGCGTGAAAGATCAAAAATACAGCGCCACAGCTTAAAAATACAGCCCGAAACCCTTCTCATACAGCCGCACAGACCGCTCATACAGCTGCAAACCCCACTTATACAGCGTGAAAGATCGCTCAGACAGCGTGTGAGGCCGTTCAGACAAGGTGAAAGGTCGCTCAGACAGCGCGAAACCTTGCTTATACAGCCGGAAACCTTGCTCAGACAGCGTGAAAGATGGCTTAGACAGGGCGAAACTTTGGTCGGACAGGATGAAAGATTGGTCAGACAGCCTCGAAAACGGCTCAGACAGGGTGAAAGATTGGTCAGACAGTGCCGGGGCGGCTTTTACGGTGTAAAAATCGTTCCCGGCAGGCTTGAGACCGCGCCGTACAGGGTCAAAACCGCTTCATACACGGGCAAGAGCCGGTTATTTAGGCTTTTGGGCGGCGAGGGTTGACAGCAGGAGTATGATGTCAGGGCTTTTTCCAGCGCTCACCTCACGATCCAAGGCGTGCTCAAACGCGCGCCCTATCCTTTAAGGAGAATGAAAATGAGAAGAATCCTATTCCTCACCGCTTCGCTGTCGCTTGTGCTCGCATTTTCGATCACGGCGCTGGCGCAGAACGAAAATACCACCAACGGCAATTCAAATAGTGCGCGTATGGGCGGCGGCAATTCCAACCGGAAGCGCGGCCCCGTATTCCGCGCCACCAAGGATCAGATCAAGCAGGCGCAGGCGATACTCAAGGGGCGCGGCTTTTATGCGGGCGAGCAGACGGGCAAGCTCGACACGGAAACACGCGAAGGCTTGAAGAAGTACCAGGCTGCCGAGAGCCTGAAGGTCACAGGCACGCTCAATAAGATCACGCTGGAAAAGATGCAGATTACGCTGACGGACAGGCAAAAGGCCATGTAGGCTAAAGTCCCTGCTCCGTCTCTCTTTCTGTTGAGCGTAGAACAAAGCATGAGCGCGAGCGCGTGAATATCACACGCTCGCGCTCTTCTTTATCGAACGGGGAGCCCCGGGCGAAACAGCCGAAGCATCTTCGGCCGTATTAGGGAGGCTTGCGCGCGATTCCCTTGCGCTCTCTCGTGCAGCCTTAATCGTTTCCGGTCGCCCGCGTGAGCTTTATCCCAGTAGGCGTTCGACGACGCCGTAGCTGGCTTCGAGCGCTTCCGCCAATTTTTCCGGCTGGGTTCCGCCGCCCTCCGCCATGTCCGGTTTGCCGCCGCCGCGCCCGCCGACCATCGGCGCTAGCTCTTTGATGACCTGCCCGGCCGGGACACGCTTCAACAAGTCCGGCGAGGTGCGCACGATCAGGGACACTTTGCCCTCGTTGCTTCTGCCCAGGACGACGACGCCGGAGTTGATCCTCGCCAGCAGCGTATCCGAGAGCTGGCGCATCCCCTGCGCGTCGAGCCCGCTGGCTTCGCGTGCAAGCACACGCACGCCCGGCGCAACCTCGCGCGCCTCGTTGCCGTTTGAAGATGCCGCGCCGACAGCGCCGGTCGCCATCTTCAAACGCAGCTCATCCATCTCGCGCCGCGTCTTCTTCAATTCTTCCTGAAGACGCCCGACCGTCGCCGGAATCTCCGTGCGCGAGGTGCGCAGCTCCGTCGCGATGCTGTCCACCAGCGCTTCCGTCTCCTGGAAACGCGTGAAGGCGTCCGCCCCTGTGACGGCGCGTATACGGCGCGTGCCCGAAGCGATCGACTCGTCGCTTGTGATCTTGAACAAACCTATGTCGCCCGTGGCGCGCACATGCGTTCCGCCGCACAACTCTTTGGAGAAGACATCGCCGGAGATTCCGGGCACGGTCAGGACACGCACCTTCTCCGCATACTTCTCGCCAAAGAGCGCCATCGCGCCCGACTTCATAGCGTCTTCAAGAGAGAGAACGTCCGTCTGCACTCTCTCATTTCGCAGGATGTGATAATTGACGAGCCGTTCAAGCTCCGCCACTTCATCGCGCGTCAGCGGCTGAAAGTGTGTGAAGTCAAAACGCAGGTAGTTCGGCGCGACGACCGACCCGGCCTGCTTGACGTGTGTGCCCAGGACTTCGCGCAGGGCCGCGTGCAGGAGGTGCGTCGCCGTGTGATTGCGCCGCGTCGCGTCGCGTTTCTCCGCGTCAATCTGCGCCGTCACCTCGTCGCCCGCGCGCAAAGTGCCGCGCTCTACGCTGACGCGATGGATAACAAGACCGCTGGCGGGCGATACCGTGTCGTTGACCAGTACGTGCGCGTTGCCGTTCACAATAGTTCCGGTATCGCCGACCTGCCCGCCCGATTCGGCATAGAAGGGCGTGCGATCGAGGACGACCTCGCCCTCTTCGCCCTCCTTTAACTCCTGCACCTCATTTTCGCCGTTGATGAGAGCAAGAACGCGCGCGCCGTCGAGCCGCGTGCCTTCGTAGCCGGTGAACTCAGTTTGCCCTACGCGCCCTGCGACGCTCGCGTGTATCTCCCTGGCCTTTGTTTTCGCCGCCGCCTGCTCCTTAACGCCTATGCGCTGAATTTCCTTGAGCGCCAGCTCAAACCTTTCATTAAAGTCCTCTTCGTCAATCGTGTACAGGCCGCGCTCTTCGAGGCTGACGCGAATCAAATCGCGCGGCGTGCCGAACGTGTCGTAGAGTCGCGCGAGTTCCTTCCAATCCGGATACTCGCCTTCCGGCGTTGAGGAAAAAAGCGCGTCCAGCTTCTGCAAGCCGACGGTCAAGGTAGAGCCGAAGCGCTCCTCTTCGAGCTTGACCATGCGCTCTATAAAATCGCGCGAGGCTTCCAATTCGGGGTAGGCTTCGCGCATCAGACTGACGACGAAGTCCGTCACCCTGTGGAAAAACAGATCTTCGAGCCCGAGCGCGTGGCGTCCGTGATAGATGGCGCGGCGCATGATCTTTCTGAGGACGTAGTTGCGTCCCTCGTTGCCAGGCAGGATGCCGTCAGCGATGGCGAAGGCGGTCGTGCGAGCATGGTCTGCGATGACGCGCATGGCGAAGCCTTCCGCCGTCTCCGCTTCATAATTTCTATCCGCCAGCTTCGCCGCGAAGTCTATGATCGGGCGAATGAGGTCAGTGTCATAATTCGACTTGACGCCTTGCAGCACCGCTGCGATGCGTTCGAGCCCCGCGCCCGTATCGACAGAGGGCTTCGGCAAAGGCGTCTGCACAATCTCGCCCGCGCTCGTTTTGCTCCGCTCATATTGCATGAAGACGAGATTCCAGATTTCCATCGTCGTATCGCCCGGCCCGTTGACGAACTCCATGCGATTCTCGGAAGGGTCTAAGGGGTCTTCGCCCATGTAGTAGTGAATCTCGCTGCACGGGCCGCATGGGCCGGTGTCGCCCATCTGCCAGAAGTTGTCCTTGCGTCCGAAGCGCAGGATACGCTCCCTGGGCGCTCCGACCTTCTCCCAAAGCCTCTCTGCCTCTTCGTCTGCGGGGACTTCCTCGTCGCCCTCAAAGACGGTGAACCACAGGCGAGCGGGGTCTAGCCCATACTCGTTGACCAGCAAGTCCCACGCGAAGCGTATGGCGTCTTCCTTGAAATAATCGCCGAAGGAGAAGTTGCCGAGCATCTCGAAGAAGGTATGATGACGCGCGGTCTTGCCGACCTCGTCCAGGTCGTTGTGCTTGCCGCCCGCGCGCACGCACTTTTGCGACGAAGTGGCGCGCACGTAGTCGCGCTGCTCCACGCCCGTGAACACATCCTTGAACTGGTTCATCCCGGCATTGGTGAACAGAAGCGTCGGATCACCCGCCGGAAGCAGCGGGCTTGAGCGCACTACGCGATGCCCGTGGCGCTCGAAATACTCTAAGAATTTTTGGCGAATCTCTTGTCCAGTCATAACAAATCAAGCCGTCGGTCGTGAGCGGTCGTCGCTTTCCGGCAATCAGGCCCGTCTATGTTGAAAAGCTGACGCAAGCGGGCACTAATCGCAAATAAAAAGTGTAACACGCTCCTGTGCAGTGGGCGAAACGGGGCGGCGAAAGCAGCCAAAGCCCTACCGCAGCAGCGAAAGCTCTGCCGCGACCGGTCAGGCCCGTGGCCGGTCACGACAGAGCTTTCGGATTCTTCCCGCGTTCGCTGCCTTCAGGTTTCGGACTCGACGAGAGCGCCGCCCGGACGCGTCGCCGTCTCTGGCTGGCTATAAAGGGTCGCGGCCTGCGGTCTTCTCTTTTCCGAGACGTGCTGGAAGACCTTTGGCAATTGATCCAGCACCGACACGCCTATGACTATGCCGAGCGCGTAACCGACGCCCCACAAAGGAAGGCGCGCGCCGACGCTCAAAACAAGTGTGAAGCAGGCGAGCTGTAGAGTGCTTATCAGAAAAGTCCTGCGTGTGAAGCGCTCTCGCATGGGCTGGCCCGTGACGACGCCGTAGCCGGGCGATGACAGGGGCTGGAGCTGTTCGGCATCCGCAGGATACGCGGCCGCGCGTTCGTGCCAGTCCCTCAGTTCTCTATAGAGAGAGCTTACTTTGCGCCTGGCTTCGAGCAGCGAGCGCGCCTCGCCCGCCAGTAGATAGAATGTCCCGCCAGTGCCGCGCTCGCGGTCGCGCCAGCGAACGTACAGGTGCTTCTGTCGCATCCACAACGGTTGGGAATCTCCCAGGTAAATATCAACGACCTCGTCTCGACCGAGCGCGAATCGCGTCTCTTCTCCTGAGTAGCAGAGCCTTTCGGCGCTCAATTGCAGGACGCCCGCATCCCACGCTAGATAATTCTCGTAGAGACGCGGCTCGGCGGCGGGCGCAAATCCGACGAAGTGACTATTGCTCGCACCCAGGTCGATACCGCCCCGCTTGAGCTTCGCGCGCACGCTTCTTTCCAGAGAGCCGTAGCCCCAGAAGGCGGCGAAGTCTCTGACCACCAGATAAAGCGCGAAGGTTAAGCCGAGCCCCAAAGCGAAGGCCGCCCACCTGTAGACGCCCTGCGGTCTAAGGCTCGCGACCAGGAGCGCGAGCAGGACGGGCGCGGCAACCACCGTCGCCAGCATCGTCCACGAGATGCGGAAAATATATTTGCTCTTGAAGGCCGACGAGAAGACTTTCTCGTCGCCCGTCGCCGTGGGAGATACGCCGTAACGTTCCTCCTCGGCCGAAGCGTCGTCCGGCGCGTTGAGCAGTTCTTGCAGGCGCTCCGTCGAGATGCCGCTGCATCCGGCCACGTCTTCCAGACGACGCAGCGTCGCCGGATGCGTGTCCAGGGATTCGCGCCAACCCCCTCCGGCGTGCAGAGGCATCAGGTTGAGCCGCGAGATTTTCGCAAGCCCACGGATGAAGGCTTCCGGGTCTCGGGTCAGATTGATGGCGATCGAGTCGGCGTGACGCTCATTGCTGCGCGAAAGGAAATGCGTGATGAGCAATGCCAAGACGATAGAGAGGGAAAAGAGCGCGGGCGACCAACGTTGAAGATTGATGACAGCAGCGGCCGTCCCGACTAAAAGGTTGGCGATTAGTATGACGGCGACGTTGACGCGGCCCAGAGTCTGCGGGTGCTTCTCCTTCAGATGGCCTAACTCGTGGGCCACGATCGCGTCCACCTCTCGCTTGCTCAGGTGACGCAGGAGCGAGCCCGTCAGCAGAACTGCGTTATCGCTGCGCGCGAAGGCGTTCGTTAACTGGCCCTGCCCTTCCGGCAGCACGTAAATCTGCTGCAACGCGACGCCCGCCCTGGCGGCCAGCGCGAACACGCGATCACGCAGCTCGCCCGCCGTGACCGTATAGGCCGAGAGGTTGAAAGCCCTGGAAGCGAAGCGCATGAACAGGGCCCAGCAGGCGACGGCCAGTACCATCAACAGCACGGCGTAACGAGATTTGGCGGCGAACATGTTGAGCGCCAGGATGAGGAAGAAAAGCGGCATCAGCGAAGCGGCGTTCGTCATCATCGCTTTGCCCATGACCTCGCGCGGCGACCACTCTGCGCCGCGCACCTGCGCGTAAACCCTGCGCGAAAGCAGGTGGCACAGGTATAGAACAACGAGCGGTGGCAGAAAGTAGAGCGCCAGGCCCGTAAGCTCTAAGAGTGGGCCGCTCCCTCCTGCGGTCGATAACATGTCGCGTATGTTCGCCAGCGAATAAACGGGCAGCCAGATCAACCAGACGGCGTTGATGAGCAGGTACAGATAGCGAAAGTATCTTCCCCAGACGACTGACGGCCCGGCCTCTTTTCTCCTTAAAACGGAACGACTCATCCACACGGTCAGCAGCATCGGCAGAAGGACGAAGGCGTAGAGGGGCGTTAACTGAATCGCTATGTCCCTGGGGCCATAGCCCCATGAGAATTGGATCGGCGGCGGCGCGGGAGCGCTCGTACTGATTAGCGCCGTGTAGGTCTCAGGCTGTGCGGCGCTACGCCTGGTGCTCGAACCGTCGAAGTCTGGAATCACAACCTTGTTCGCCCCTGTGACGCGAAGGTTGCCGGGCGGGTCTTTGAAAAAAAGTACGAGCGAGATGTTTTTGACGCCGAGCGGTCGCAGAGCGTTCAAGAGGGGCGTCACGTCCAGGCGTCTCGCGGACGACAATCCCTGTCGCCTGAAAGCGTGATCGCTGTGCGCGTCCAGACTCCACCAGAATGCGTCCTCCTCTTCGTCGAACTCCCCGCGCTCGCTATCGACCTCAAGCGGAAAGCCCATAGACTCCGCCAGGCTTTGCCTGAGCGCGGCCGCATCCTCCGGCCTGAAACCTAGCAAGAGCCTCACGGCAGCCGCGCCGCGCTCGTCAACCCGCACGTTGATCGAGGCGAACGCTTTTTCATCCTGCATTTCTTCGTCGCCCTCTGCTGCGCGCGCCTGTGCGGCGACGACGGCCAACAGGAGGCTCAACAGCAGAAGACGCAGAAGCTTGGGACGGCGGGGGCGCGAAAGCGTATTCATGGGCTTCAAGAGGGCCTTTCAGAGTAGGAGGTGTAAGCGTGTGGCTTTAAGTTTCGACGAAGCCGCGCTTTCTCTTCGGCGGCTCGCCGTAAAAATCGTCTTCACACCGGGACGGTGGACGAAAGATCGCTTGTGAGATAGGCGAATGAATTCGCGGGGCAAGCAAAAGCCGGACGAGGCTGCAAGATCATCTTCGGCGGCGGAAGAACGCCTGGTAAAGAGCCTTCCATTACTATTTTTACGTTGCCGCCGGGCAAGATGTCAATCGTAAAGTTTGGCGCGCGGTCGGGGAAGACGGCACTGACAGGTCGGCAGCGTTGGCGGCGAAGCGATTCTCAGTCGGGCTCGCCCGTCTCGTCGTCTTCATCAAGACTCTTATCCGAAACGGCGCGCACCTTTCGTATCACCAGCTCGTAGGAAAACCCCTGGCGCAGCAGGTGATCGAAAAGGCTCTTGGTCTCGGCGCGCGAAGCGGGGCGGCCGCGCAGGCGCGTTCGGCGCTCTATGGCGCGGTCTATGAGCTGCTCTTCGGGCGTCTCTTCAAAGACGAGCTTGATGGCCTCGTCGGCCGTCTCGCGGTCAACTTTTTTCAGCGCCAGCGCGCGCTGCAAGCGGCCTCGCCCGACAGGCTTTTGCCGCACCTGAAAAGAGGCATAGCCGAAAGCAAATCGCTCATCATTCAAGTAGCCGTACTCGCGCAGCCGCTCTATCACGCCGTCCACCACCGCCTCGTTAGTCCAGAGTTTTTCCAGCAGGCGCTCACGCAGCTCCTCGACCGAGCGCGGCTTGGCGGCCAGCAGCTTGACGGCACGTTGAAAGGTACGCTCTCGCGCCTTGTCCGGGTCTACGGGACGCGCCGCGCTCTGCTGCGTATCCTCGTTGATCTGTCTCTCCTGCGGCTTCCACCTACGTTTTCTCATCGACTCAAACTCTAACCGAAGGCGCGCGCGCATGGCAAACCCCTTGCCATTTTGGATTTTAGATTTTAGATTTTGGATTGGCGTTCAGGGGAATTTGAATCTAGGCATCTCGGATTTGAAATCCTCAGACAGAACAGAGTGATTCTGAGAGTCAAGCTAATCCAAAATCTAAAATCCAAAATGTAATGGTGAACGGCGTTCTCGTCATAGACAAACCGGCCGGGCTCACTTCACACGACGTGGTGGCGCGCGTCAGGCGCAGCTTGCGCGAGCGCAGGGTCGGGCACACGGGCACGCTCGATCCGTTTGCGACGGGCGTGCTGGTCTTGCTGCTCGGACGCGCGACGCGGCTGGCCCAATTCCTGGCACGCGTCGATAAAGAGTACGAGGCGCTTATACGCTTCGGTTACGCGACCGAGACGGGCGACGCGACGGGCGCGCCGCGCCGTGGCCCGGCGGGGGCGGATGGGCCAATGGTCGGGTCCACCCGATCCTTTAGCGACGGCGAGATAGAAGCGGCGCTCAGGGCTCTGCGGGGCGAGATAGAGCAGGTTCCGCCTATGTACTCTGCGAAGAAGCTGAAGGGGAAGAAGCTTTACGAGCTGGCGCGGCGCGGCCTGGAGGTCGAGCGCCAAGCGGTGCGCGTGAAGATTCATGAGCTGGAAGCCGTGCCGCATAAGGGCGGCGCGCTGCTCCTGGAAAACGAGGACGGGACGCGCGATCTTTCCGTGCGCGTCGTCTGTTCGGCCGGAACGTATGTGCGCACGCTCGCCGAATCTGTCGGCGAAAGGCTGGGCGTGGGCGCTCACCTTGCGGCGCTGCGACGGACGCGCGCCGGGGATTTTCGCATTCAAGCGGCCGTCGCACTCGACGAGCTTGAAGAATGGGCTCGCGGCGGCGGCGGTCTGGAAAAGATGGTTCTTTCCACAAATGCGGCGCTCCTACGGATGCCTTCGGCGCATCTAACGGGCGAGGAGGCGCGGGCTGTGCGACATGGCGTCGCGGTGCGAGCGCCCGCCGGAAAGGAGGCGCAATACGTGGACGGCGAGCCCGTCCGTGCGATTGACGAGCAGGGGAATTTGCTGGCGGTCGCCATTTACGAGGCCGAGACCGGACACTTGCGGCCGCGCGTCGTCCTCGCGCCGGAAAAATAAGCATTGACTTCCGGCCCCCAGCGTTGTGTTATACTTAAAGCTAGCAGTCAGGGAAGCGCCGACCAGCGGGCCGCTTCCAAACGTGTCTCGGCTCGCGCCCGCTTGCCGGTTGACGCTCAAGCTCGTTGATAAGCTCCAGGCATTGCAGGTTTCTCTCTCCGCTTGAAACGGTCATTGACTGCTTGTCGCCCGAAACGCTTTCGATCATTGAACCTGAGGGAACAGTCTCGACCAGTGCTCCGCACGCTTGACGCGCGCGTGACTTCAATCGGCGCATATCGAGATTAATCCTGAAAGAGCAGCCGCCCGTCGTGGCCACGCAGCCGTGTGGGGCCTGAGGAGCGCGGGCTCGCTCGATTTTCTAAGGCGTGCTTTCCCACACGCCCGTCTACTGCGCGCGAAAGCCACAAGAGGTTAGGAATACGGCTATGCAAGAGCAGGATGGCAACAATCAATTTAATATCAGCCAGCGATTGGAAGATTTGCGGCGTGACCGCGAAGCGCTCCGCTGGGAAGGTTCATTCCGCGATTATTTTGAATTGGTCTCACAAAACCCGCGTCTGGCCCAACTCTCGCACGCGCGCATCAACGACATGATTCACGCGGCCGGCATCGAGAAGCTGAACGAGGGCACGCGCGACGAGATTGCGCGCTACAACTTCTTTGCGGCGGAGCTGTTCGGCATCGAAGAGCCGATTGCGCGCATCGTCGAATATTTCAAATCGGCGGCGCAGCGCCTCGAAGTCCGTAAGCGCATCCTCCTGCTGATGGGCCCGGTCGGAGGCGGCAAGTCCACGATCGTCACGATGCTCAAGCGCGGGCTCGAAGAGTATACGCGCACCGAAGGCGGCGCGGTCTTCGCCATCAAAGACTGCCCGATGCACGAAGAGCCGCTGCATCTCATACCGCACGAGCTGCGCGGCGAGATCGAGAAGCATTACGGCCTCTACATCGAAGGCGACCTCTGCCCGCAATGCCGCTACGCCCTTGAGCACACCTACGGGGGCCGTCACGAAGACGTGCAGGTGCAGCGCATCCTCTTCTCGGAAAAGGAGCGCGTCGGCATAGGAACCTTCGCGCCCTCTGACCCTAAATCGCAGGACATCACGGAGCTGACAGGCTCCATCGATCTTTCGACCATAGGCGAGGTCGGCGTCGAATCCGACCCGCGCGCCTATCGTTTCGACGGCGAGCTCAACATAGCCAATCGCGGCCTGATGGAGTTCGTCGAGATGCTTAAGGTCGATGAGAAGTTTCTCTACTCCCTGCTCACGCTCTCGCAGGAACAGAACATCAAGACGGGCCGCTTCGCCATGATCTACGCCGACGAGGTGATCCTCTCGCACACGAACGAGAACGAGTACATCTCTTTCGCCGGCAATCGAAAGAGCGAGGCCCTGCAAGACCGCATCATCCTCGTGCGCGTGCCCTACAACCTGCGCGTCTCGCAGGAGGAGCGTATATACCATAAGCTGCTGCACCAGTCCGAGGTGCTGCGCAACGTCCACATCGCGCCGAACACTTTGAAGGTCGCCGCGATGTTCGCCGTCATGACTAGGCTCGAAGAGCCCAAGCGGCAGAACGTGGACATCGTCAAGAAGATGAAGCTCTACGACGGCGAAGACGTGGAGGGGTACAAGTCCAAGGACGTGCGCGAGCTGAAAGACGAGACCGTCCGCGAAGGCATGGACGGCATCTCTCCGCGTTACATCATCAACCGGCTGTCGTCTGCTCTGGTGCGCGACGGCGTCACCTGCATCAACCCGATCGACGCGCTTCGCGCCATCAAGGACGGGTTCGAGCAGCATACTGGCATTAGTCCTGACCAGCGCGACCGCTACTTGAACCTTATCTCGGCGGCTCGAAAGGAGTACGACGAGCTAGCCAAGATCGAAGTCCAGCGCGCCTTCGTCTATTCGTTTGAAGAGATGGCGCGCACGATGTGCAACAACTATCTGGATAACGTCGAGGCCTACTGCAACAAGGAACGGATCAAAGACCCTATCACCGAAGAGGAGATAGACCCGGACGAGCAGTTGATGCGCTCCATAGAAGAGCAGATAGGCATCAGCGACAACGCCAAGAATACTTTCCGCCAGGAGATACTGATTCGCATCAGCTCTTACGCGCGAAAGGGGCGCTCCTTCGAATACAACTCGCACGAGCGTTTGAAGGAGGCGATCGAAAAGAAGATTTTCGCCGACCTCAAGGACGTGGTGAAGATCACGACCTCCGCGAAGACGCCCGACCCCGATCAGTTGCGTCGCATCAACGAGGTGGTTGATCGTCTCGTCAGAGACGGCGGCTATTGCCCCGTCTGCGCCAACGAGCTTTTGACTTACGTCGGCACGCTGCTCTCGCGCTAGGCGTCGGGCAGCGCGATTTTGTGAGCAAGCAGTTTTGACATCGACGCCCGCGCTTTTCCATTTGAAAGGTGCGGGCGTTAGTTTCATCATGGGGTTTATGAAGAAAC
>DASQYE010000076.1:0-3598 GCA_035639355.1 Pyrinomonadaceae bacterium | reverse complement strand
CGAGCCTGAGCGTTATTCGCGCGACAGAGACCAGCGAAGACGGCTTTGAGTTGTTCGTGGATGCCGCGAGCGCTTCGTCCGTGTGGGAAGCGCTCGCGGCGGCGGGCGCGCGAGCCGTAGGCCAGGACGCGCTTGAGATTCTGCGCGTCGAAGCGGGTCTGCCGCGCTACGGCGTGGACATGGACGAGACGAACGTCGTCACGGAAGCGCCGCTCGACGATGCGGTCAGCTATACGAAGGGCTGCTATGTCGGCCAAGAGATCATCGCGCGCATACACTGGCGCGGCCACGTCGCCAAAAAACTGACGGGCCTGCTGTTCGGCGATGAAGAAAAGGTTGAGCGCGAAGCGAAAATCAGGGCCACGGATGGCAAGGAGATCGGGCGCATAACTTCCAGCGTCTTTTCGCCGCGACTCGGACGCACCGTTGCGCTCGGCTACGTCAAATACGACTATCTCTCGCCGGGCACGAAGGCGTTCGTCTCATGGGGCGACGCGGAGCGCGAGGCCACAATCGCCGCCCTTCCCCTCGTGCGCGGAAGCTGGTTCGACACGTTCGAGACTTCGGAGCCGCGCTCATGAGCGAGAAGCAGCCTTCCGAGCCCTCTAGGCCGCGCGACCTTGATCTGGCCCAGGCGCGCCTTGCCTACTCGATCATCCAATCTCTGCTCGAACATACGCGTGTTATCAGCGACCTGATCGCCTTGATGGCCCAGGTGCTTGACGACGATACGACCAAGGCGCTGACGATGACTCCTAACTGGGCCGCCTATCTCGAAAGCCGTCGCGCGCTTGAGAAAACACGCGCCGACATCGAAGAATTCGTCGAAGCAATGAAAGGTCTCAGCGAAGCAGAAGAAGGTAATGAGCACTGACCCTTTTGAATCCCGCCGCGCTCATGACATAAATGAGAAGATGTTAGAAAGCATGTGGGAAATATCTTTCGCCCCGCGAGGGGCTCCTTTGCTACGTACTTCAAAACCTGTCAGGCACGGTCACACGGCATCATTCCGCTAAAAAAGCGAGGGCTGATGTTCCAGGTCGTCCGGATCAACCGTCGGCTGGCCGAGCAATCGCTTGAGCTTGTTGGCGCTCGCCGGAGCATGGCCTTCGTAGAAGTTGCTGAAATAGGCATAGACATCGGAGACGCGCTCGCAGAGGGCTACGATCAGCTCGCGCCAGCCGTTCAGGTTGACGTTCTGCGGGCGCTGCACGATGTCGAAGCGCGTCAGGTCGCGTTCGCCCATCCAGCGTATGTAGGCGAAATCCACCGCCGGCTGCTCGGCCAGTTGCCACATGACTTCGCGTGGAATCCAGGGGCCTTCTATCAGCGCCAGCGCGACGTTGTAATTGGCCAGGAGATCAAAGGCGCTTCGCGTCATCCAATCGCGGCTGCGAAATTCTATACTGAAGCGCATGTCGCGGGGCAGCTGCGGCAGAAACTCCTTGAGCGCCCGCTCGTTCTCCGGCGTCGCGTCGAACTGCGGCGGCATTTGAATCAGTACCACGGCCAGCTTTTCCTGTAGCATCTGCACGCGGTCGCAGAACTCCGCCAGGGTCTCCGCGCTCCCGCGCCGCAAGGCGTACTGGTGCGTGATCTCCTGCGGCATCTTCAAAGAGAAGGAGAAATTTCGGGGCGTTCGCCTGTTCCACCCGTCAACGGTCTTGACGGACGGGACGGCGTAAAAGGTAGAGTCCACTTCGACCGTCTCGAATACGCGCGCGTAGGCTTCGAGCATTGTGGGCGCGCGCGTGGCCCGTGGGTAAAAGACGGCCTTGCTGCCGACAGGGCCCGTCACCCAGTCGTCGTAGTTCCATCCCTGGCAGCCCACGTGAAGGTGGGCCTGTGATTTTGCAGTAGCCATAGCTTTCAAAGCCCCGAGCGCCCCGGCGCTTAAAACCCTGGCGGGCAGCTTTTTCGTTCGCCGCCCCCCCTCTCAAACCCTGCATTCGATCAATTGAATGATGCCGAAAAAGCTGCGCTCGACGCGCACTGTGCGGAGTCCGGCGCGGCGCGCTTCGTCGGCCGTACGGCGATTGAAATGGTCGTCGAAGAGGGCCACGGTGATGACGCTTAAAGCGTCGAAGAGCAGCCCCGGGAGCCATCCGTCCGGCCGCACGTGCTCAAGCAGCGCGATTGTTCCGCCCGGTCTGACGACGCGGCGCAGCTCCGAGAATGCCTGGCGTGGCGACGCAACCGAGCAGAAGACGAGCGTCGCCACCGCCGCGTCGAACGAGTCTTCGGGAAAGGGAAGCCGCTCGGCGCTGCTCTGTACCAGTCGCACACGCTCGGGCCGCTCGTGCTTGCCGCTTGCGATGCGCAGCATCTCTCGGCTCAACTCGCTCGCCACGCCCAGCGCCACGTCGCGCGGGTAGTAGGGGAAATTCAGGCCCGTGCCCGCGCCCACCTCAAGGATGCGGCTCCCCTCTGGCAACGTGGCGAGGGTGCGCCCGCGCAGGCGCGACAGAAACCACCTTTCGAGCGGACGCATGGCCCTATCATAGCCCGACGCGAAACGGTCGTAGACAACACGCGCGCCCTTTCCCGTCTCCTTCGTCATCTTCTGTCCGCTCCGCACCGTCCGCAAGATCAAACTCGTTCGGGCTCGCACGTCGTCCGACCGCGCGTCCCTTTCCTTAACACCGGCCCAGCATAACCCCTGCCCGTGCTCTTCGGCTACAGCGGGTCGCGCTTGAGTCCTTTTGTGGAACCCTCCCTCTCTGCGGCGTCCTCGTCGCTCGTCATGGCGACTCGGCGCGAGCGCCAGATCGGTCAACCAGATTGACCGAACCCCTTTCAAGTTGACCGGAGCGGTCAGCCTAAAAGACCTGACTTTAACACGCCGCTTCGGCTTAACCCCTACAGGTTCAAAGCTTTGAGATACGGGCGGGATGCGGCACGGGGGTTGCCAAAGCTATCCCGGCGGCGCGTCCCGCGCCTCGCGCTAGTTCTATCCCCCCTTTAGGAGCTGCACTTGAACAAGTCAGAGATGAAGACCATGAAACGTTCCCCCGCCGCAGCGTGGCTCACCTCTCTAGTATTGTTGGCGACATTGTGCGCCGGGCTAATGCTCGGCGAGCGCAGAGGCCACGCGCAATCCAATCAAGGAGCTAGAGCGCGACACCTCCTCAAGCTCTCGCACGACCTGAATGAGCGGGCGCAGGGCGCGCAGGCTGGCGCGGCGTCGCGTCTTGATTGTGTTCTTCAATTAAACGGCAATCCGAGCGGACGCCTCAATGCGCTGCTCAACCGCAACGGCATACATTTACGCGCACATTTCCGCAGTTTCAACTCCTACAACATAGAACTCCCCGCCGGCGTCCTCGAAGAACTCTCCTCCTTCGAGGAGGTCGCGCACATCTCGCTTAACAATCAAGTCGAATCGCTCGGCCACGTCTCCGCCACGACCGGGGCAGATGTCGTGCGCAGCCTTACGGGCAAGAATGCCGCCGCATTGGACGGCACAGGGATAGGGATAGCGATCCTCGACTCCGGCATCGATTCCTCTCACAAATCCTTCCTCGATAAAGCTAACTCTCTGCGCATCGCTGCCGCTCGTGACTTTACGGGTGAGAATCGAACCGATGACCCATATGGT
>DASQYE010000075.1:0-2454 GCA_035639355.1 Pyrinomonadaceae bacterium | reverse complement strand
GGAGATCGTGTTGGCGTCGAAGCGCTGAGTGTTCGTCAAATTGAAGACCTCCCAGCGGAATTGAATAGTATGGCCCTCCCAGGGCAGCTTGAAATTCTTCATCAAGCCAGCGTCAAGCGAGATGTAAGACTGGCCGCGCAGGACATTGCGGTCTCCGATCTCGCCGGAACGCGCGTTGCGGAAAGTGCGGTAAGCGGCAACCGGATCGCGGAAGAGATTCGGGCTCCCCGTGCTATTGGGCGACGATTGAATCGGGCCGGTGCGAACGCCGTTTGATTGGACGTTCCAGTTCGTCGCCCAGACGCAGCAATCGAAAGGAGTCTGCACGGGCAGGCCGGAATTCCAACGGAAGATGCCGGTCGTTTGCCACCCTCCGAGGATAGTGTCAACTACCTTGGGCGCATTGCCGAGGAAAGCTTTGCCGCGACCTATGGGCAGACCGACGAGCCAGTTGGCGTTGATGATGTGGCGCGCGTCGAAGTCTGAACTGGCGTAGGCCAGATCAGGGTTGAGCGCGTTGACGATGAACGCCGACCCATAGTTCGACGAGCTTTGTAGGCCGGAAGCATTGTCGAGCGAATGCGACAGCGTGTAATTGAAGTCGAAGGCCAGGTCGGCGCTGAAACGCTGGCGCAGACTCAATTGGAGCGCGTTGTAGTTCGAGCGCGCGATGGTCGAAAAAGCGGAGAGCGCTGCGAACTGCGGCTGGTAGAACATATTATTGGTGCGCGCCGGGCCGCCGCCGAACGGGCAAGTGGTGCAAGTGGGGCTGTCGTCCCAGAGCAGTTGCACGAAGGTGTAGTCCGTGATGTCCGCGCCGCCCACAGCCGAAGGCGCTATGAAGGCGTAGGCCGCCTGCGTCGGTGTCAGCGAAGCATCGCCCCACCAATCGGGCATGAACGGGAAGAGGTTCTCGAAGTAGGGAATCGGCGCGAGCGAGGTGATCTCCCTGTTCTGGTAGCGAGCGTCGATGAGCTGGTTCATCGCCTCGTAGAAGGTCACGCCCGACGCCGGGTCGCGTATGTTGTTGAGCTGCATGATGTCGCGCGAGGCCAGCAGTTTGCGCGCAAAGCGCCCGACGTAGCTCGCCTCAAACGACAATCCTTTACCCAATTCACGACCGTAGGAGAAATTGACGCTGTAGTTGTAAGGCGTCGTGATCGTATCGTCTAGCGACACCTCTATGCGCTGGTCTTCATCAGCCGGAACCGTCAGCGGGAAGGTAAGAGTTGTCGGGATCGGCCCCGTAGACCCTGGGAAATCCAGGCTGCGAACGTTCGGATTGAAGCCCGTAAATAGCGGCCCGAGCGCGTCCTCGCCGCAGCAAACGTCAAAAGTGTTGGCGTTGATGTTCCTGGCGGCGGTGAACCCGGCCAGGCTGTTCAAGTCGAAGTTGACGGCCAACTGACTGCCGATGCGGTCGTAAGTCATGCGGAAACCGCCACGGACTACAGACCTGCCGTTGCGGCCGACGAGACGGCCGAAAAAGTTATCGCCGAAATCGGGCGACCAAGCGAAGGAGATGGAGGGCGCAAAGTTATTCCAGTCCTGCTTGTAATAGCCCGGACGATTATTGGCTTTGCCCGCCAGATCAAAAGTGACCGGGTCGTTGAAGGGGACGCCCGTTGCAGAACTCTCGACACGCTGCTGGAAATACTGGCCGAGGCTCTGCGTGGGCCTCACCTGTAGACCGTTCTTCTCATAGACGGGCGTGGAAGTAGACCAGCGCAGGCCATAGCTGAACGTCAGATTGGGACGAACGCGCCAGGAATCCTGGAAGTAAAGCTCGTATTCTTCGGTGGCAAAGGTGCGGGCGGTCGGCGTCCCGACGGGCTGAAGCTGCCCGCTCTGGTCGTAGACCAGATTGGCGCTGTACTGCGAATAGCGACCGATGACGGAGGCGAGCGCGTCGCGCAAGCTATCCGTATCGCTCACGTCCGGGAAGATCAGATCGCCGTTGGCATCTTCGATCAACACGGCGCCCGAGAAATTATAGTAGGACGGGTTAATCACGGCCGCGTCAAAGGAACTGCCGAAAGAGGTGCGGCTATTCTGGATCAGACGCACGTTAGCGCCGAAGCCCAAGCTGTGATTACCCTTGATCCACGAGATGTCGTCCACGAAATTGTGCACGGGCGTGACGCGAGAGAGCGAGCGCCTGTAGCCCTGCGGAACAAAAATGAAACGGAAGGCGACCGAGTTTTCGGCCGACTCGCCGCCGTTTGTAAAAGCGGCGCGCGTGTAGCCGTAGGTGAAACGGTTGACGAAATTGTTCGTCGGCGTCCAGCTATGGCCGAGCGCGATTCCCCAGGGGTGATTCCAGATCGTCAGCGCGGGCGTGTCCGGGAAGCACTGTATATTGTCGGCAGTGAAATCCACGCCGCAGTCCGGCCCGCCATACACATTATGCGTCACGTTGTCGCTCTGGTAGTTGCCGCGCAGAAAGAGCGTCTG
>DASQYE010000074.1:0-2827 GCA_035639355.1 Pyrinomonadaceae bacterium | reverse complement strand
CGTGTCCTGGATGCCCCAGGCATTAAGCGTTCGAGCCACAGACCGCTTGAGCCGCACGCGCGTTGCAGGCCATGCGCCGCGAGCGCCGAGCACTCGTCACTTGTCAACGCGTCACGGTTTTGTTTAGCATTCGCCGTATCGCGTTCGGTCGAGCAAGCATTGCGGCGTGACGGGAGGATTTTCTCGCCATCAATCCTGATACCAAAAGATATTTGATAGCCATCGCCTGGGTCGTGATTGCCACCCTTCACGGTTACGGGGCGGCGTGGCTGGCGATTCGAATGCTGTTTCGCCCCTATCGCCCGGTTAAACTCCTGGGTGTCACAATCTGGCCGCAGGGAATGATACCGCGCCACCGCGAGCGGCTGGCCCAGACCATCGGCAACGCCGTCGGCAACGAGCTGGTTCCGCAGGAGACCGTCATTAACGCTTTATTCGAGGCCGATTTCTTCCGGCGAAAGGTGGAGGGCTTCGTCTCCTCCTATACGAACGACCTGCTCTCGACGACTTATCCTTCGTTCGTCGAGGCGCTGCCGTCGGGGGCGCGCGCGCCCGTGCTCGACGCCATCACGGCGCTGCAATACAGGCTCGCCCAGTACATCGCCGACATACTGAAGGGCGAGGAAACGGCCGCCGCGATAGGCGGCTTTATAGACCGGCGCGTTGACGAGCTGCTCGCCAGGCGTTTGCGCGACGCGGTCAACGAAGAGACTTTCGAGCACGTGCTCGGCTTCTTTGAAGACCGCTTTCGCGGGCTCGTGACCGAGGCCGAGTTCGAGCGAAAGATACGCGACTTCGTCGGCGCGCGCCTGGACGAATTGGCCCACAGCGGCGCGACGCTCGCCGAAGTGTTCACGCCCGAAACCGTGGCGCTCATCAAAGAGCGGGTTGACCGCGAAGTTCCGCCCATCGTCCATCACCTGGCCGAGATTGCCACAAGCAAGGGGACGCGCACGCAGCTCGGCGGGCTGATTAAGCGCGAGGTGGACGACTACTACGCGCAGCTCTCCTTCTTCAAAAAGATATTCATCTCGCGCGAGCGCATCCACACGGAAGTTGACGACATGGTCAACAAGACGCTGCCGCGCCGCGTCGAAGAGTTCCTGCACGGAGAAGCGTTCGAGCAGCAGGCCGAAGAATTCCTGAACACAACGATCGACAACGTGCTGGCGCGCCCCGTAAATGAGCTGGTCGGCCAGATCGCGCCCGACAAGCTTGAGATGATTAAGGACCAGGTCACGGGTCGAATACTCCATCTCGCGCGCGGGGCCGAATTGCAGACCACCGTCTCGGCCTACGCCACGGACGCCATGGAGCGGCTGCGGCCTCATACTTTGCGCGCTCTGCTGCAACACATCAGCCCGGAGAGCGCGCCGCGCCTGAAAAGCTTTCTCACAAGGAGCCTGCTCGCAGTGGTCGCGCGCGAAGACACTGCGCGCGCCATCAACGCCATCCTGCACGCGCAGATCGAGCGTCTGCTGGCCGCGCCCATCGGACGCCTCTCGAATCACGTCTCGGAGAAGACGGTCGAACACGCTTCCGTGATGCTGACCGAGCGCATCACGGCGGCCGCGCGCGAGCGCCTGCCAGCGGCCCTGGCGGAATTCGATATCGGCGGCATAGTCCGCCGCAAAGTCTCCGATTACCCGATACCGAAACTGGAAGAGCTGGTACTCTCGGTCGCGCAGCAACACCTGAAAACCATTGAGCTGTTCGGGGCCGTGATCGGCTTGATGATCGGGCTGCTACAGGCCATCTATATCCTTTTCACGGCCGCGCCCGGCCACTAGGGTCGAAGACGGACGGCGCTTCGAGTCTTTCAAGCTCGCTATAAATTCCGGCGCGCTCTCGGCCCACATTTCCGGCGCGGCGAGCGCTCGTCCTGATGTAAACTGAGTTCGGCTGCTGCCCTTCTTTATGCGAGCATGAGCGCCGGGAGCGAAAAACATGAACAGTATCAAGTGCCCGCGTTGCGGGTTGGTCAACTGGGGGGCGGCCGCGTCGTGCAAACGCTGCGACCTCTCTTTCGAGGGCATATCGGCGGATGCCTTCGTCTCCATCCCGGCGGGCGAGCACGTCTACTCTACAAGCTATCGAGCCGGGCCGACGGGTGCGCTCACGCAGGAGGAGATCGAACGGACGCGTAAGGTCTGGAAATGGTTCACGGCTTACTGCTTGTTCATGGCGCTCCTTTACCTGGCAGTCTCTATAGGCGGCGGAGCCCTTCTGGTCTTTGCTCCCGGCGGCGTGTCCCGAAGCAGGGACGACGGGGGGTTGCTGATACAGGCAGTAATTTTTCTCGCCATGGGAGCAATATTCGCTCCCGCTTACGCGACGGGGCTCTTTCTAAAGGGTAAATCCTGGGGATGGATTTACGGCGTCATCCTGATCGCCATCGGCATGACTAGCTGCTGCCTGTGGCCCGTCACCATCCCTTTATTGATACAGTGGATTAAGCCGGAGATGAAGCGTATGTTCGGACAGACCTAGAACTGTTCACGCGCACAAAGCCACGGCCCCCTCGCTTCGACCCTTGCGGCCTGGAGTTCTGCTCGCGGTCGTTCCATTAGAGAGAGTCGTGGCGTAAATCTCTCGTAGACTATTATGAATCGAAGTGAAGCGGCCGAGCGATCTTTCGTAGACGTGAGCCACGATGTGGAGCACGGGATGATTACTTACAGGGGCCTGCCCGCGCCCGTGATATCGGATTTCCTCAGCCGCGAAGAATCGCGCAAAGTTTACGCAGAGGGCACGGAGTTCCACATCGGAAGAATCGAGATGGTGGCCAATACAGGGACGTACATAGATTCGCCCTACCACCGATATG
>DASQYE010000073.1:0-2541 GCA_035639355.1 Pyrinomonadaceae bacterium | reverse complement strand
GTAGAAAACGATCAGTCCCGTCGCCAGCATGATCTTCGCCATGTTGTCTATGTGGCGCATAGTGATGAAGTCTTCGAGCCCGTAGAGCTTCCTGAGCGGGATGGACAATAACAACACCATCGCAAAGCCTGCGTAGATTGCGCCTGCGACGAAGTAGGGCGGAAAGATGGTCGCGTGCCAGCCGGGCACTTGCGCAACGGCGAAGTCGAAGCTGACGATGGTGTGCACGGAGAGCACGAGCGGTGTCGAGAGACCGGCCAGCAGCAGGTAGGCCGTTTCATAACGATGCCAGTGACGCGCGCTCCCGCGCCATCCCATCGCGAGCAGACCATAAACGATCTGGAACGGGCGGCTGCGCGCGCGATCACGCAAGGTCGCAAAGTCCGGGATCAATCCGATGAACCAGAAGAGCGCGGAGACGGTCGCGTAGGTCGAGACGGCGAACACGTCCCACATCAGGGGGCTGCGGAACTGCGGCCAGACGCCCATCGTGTTCGGGTAAGGGAAGAGCCAGTAGGCGAGCCACGGCCTGCCCGTGTGCAGTAGGGGAAATAGCCCTGCGCAAGCCACGGCGAAGAGCGTCATCGCCTCTGCGAAACGGTTGATGGAGGTGCGCCATTCCTGGCGCAGGAGCAGCAGAATTGCAGAGATCAGCGTTCCGGCGTGGCCGATGCCGATCCACCAGACGAAGTTTATGATGTCGAAGGCCCAGCCGACGGGGACGTTGTTGCCCCAGATGCCTATGCCCTTGAATACCAGGTAGGTGATCGTAATCAAGAGCATCTGCGCGAGCATGAAGGCGAGCGCGAAGCCTATGAACCAGTAGACGGGAGTTCGCCGCTTCAGGACAAGAGAGCTGATCTTGTCCGTGACGGAGGCGAAGGTATGGCCCGGCTCGATCACCGGCACGGCAGTTCCGTGGATGCGTACGTCGTCGTGTGGCTGGTCAACGTCTGCCATAATCCTCTTTAAGCCTTATGCTCTTTTAAGCCTTATCGGAGATTTCCGTGTTCGGGTTACGCATCGACGAGAGATACGTAGTGCGCGGCTGCGTGTTCAAGTCGGCCAGCAAGCCGTAGTTGCGCTTCTCTCTCTTGAGCTGTGCGACGCGGCTTCCCGAGTCGTTCGCGTCGCCGAAGATGATGGCCTGCGTCGGGCACACGGCCTGGCAGGCGGTGACGACCTCGCCGTCCGCTATCCCCCGGCCTTCCTTCTCCGACTCGATCTTGGCCCACTGGATGCGCTGTATGCAGTAGGTGCATTTCTCCATCACGCCGCGCGAGCGCACGCTCACGTCCGGGTTACGCATCAGCTGGTAGGTCGGCGTGTTGAAATCCTGGTAGAGCAGGAAGTTGAAGCGGCGCACCTTGTAGGGACAGTTGTTCGAGCAGTAGCGCGTGCCGACGCAGCGGTTGTAGACCATCACGTTCAGCCCCTCTGTATCGTGCACCGTCGCATGGACGGGACAGACCGGCTCGCACGGCGCGTTCTCGCAGTGCATACAGGGCACGGGCATAAACTCTGGCCCTTCCGGGTTGTGCTGGTCACCCTTAAAATAAGCGTCGATGCGAAGCCATTGCATCTCGCGGCTGCGCATGACCTGTTCCTTGCCGACCACGGGGATGTTGTTCTCTGCCTGGCAGGCGATGACGCAGGCGTTACAACCGACGCAGGTCGTCGTGTCGATCACCATTCCCCAGGCGTTCTCCTTTGAGTAATCGTAGGGCGGATACATGGATTCATCCTCGCCCGGCTTGTGCTCGGGGTCGCGCGCGGCGGCGTGCTCGCCCTCGCCCTCAGCCCCTTTCAGATAATCGGCCAGCGTCTCCGAGCGAACCACGTCGCGGTTCTCCATCCAGAAATGAAGCTGTGTGGTGGCGATCGGGTAATACTCGCCCGTGTTGGAGAGGCGCGCGCCCGAGCCCGCCCAGGGCGCGTCCGCCGTGCGAACCAGATAGGCGTTGTAGCCGCGGCCTGTGCCGACCCGGCCCGCCCGCCGCCTGCCGTAGCCCAGATGCAACGTGGCGACGCCGTCGGGCTGGCCCGGCAGAATCCAGACCGGAACCCCTGTGAGCGTGCGGCCCTGGTAGCTCAGGTTGGCCGTGCTCACGAGCACGTCGCCGCCCTTGACGCCGATGTCGTTCTTGAAGCCGAAGCGATTGGCGGTCGTAGGGCTCAGCATAAGGGCATTGTCCCAGGTGATCTTGGTCAGCGGTTTGGGCAATTCCTGTAGCCAGCCGTTATTGGCGAAGCGGCCGTCGTACACGCTCGGGTCGGTGCGAAAGATTATCTCTAGCTCGTCCTGGTTCGACGACGGCGGCGGCGCGACGGGCGCGGAAGGCTGGCTGGCCCAATCGGTCTTCAAAGTGACAGTCTTGACGGGAAGCGCAGTGTTCGGAATGACGCCGTCGTGCACGGCCTTGCGCCAGAGCTTTTCAAAGTCGGCGGGCGGGCCCGCTGCTGGTGCGGGCGTTCGCGGGCTGGCCGTGGACGCGGCTGTGCCGGGCGTGACGGATGCTTGATTGCTCGCGCCGGTATTGT
>DASQYE010000072.1:0-10336 GCA_035639355.1 Pyrinomonadaceae bacterium | reverse complement strand
CTCATCACGACCGAGATGGGAAAGCCCATACAGGCGGCGAGGAAAGAGATTGAAAAGAGCGCGCGCGTCTGTCGCTACTACGCGGCAGCGTCGGCTGCATTTCTGACCGACGAATCGGTGCCTACGGCCGCGCACGCGAGCTACGTCCGCTACGAGCCGCTCGGGCCCCTGCTCGCCGTGATGCCCTGGAACTTTCCCTGCTGGCAGGTCATACGCGTGGCCGCGCCCGCGCTGATGGCCGGCAACGTAGTCCTTCTCAAGCACGCCTCGAACGTGCCGCAGTGCGCGCTTGTGCTCGAAGAGCTTTTCCGTCGCGCAGGGTTCCCCGCAGGCGCGTTTCAAACATTACTCATCGATGCGGAAGAGGTCGCGCGCGTCATCGCAGACCGCCGCGTCGCCGCCGTCACGCTGACGGGCAGCGAGGCCGCCGGAAGCCGTGTCGCCAGCCAGGCAGGCAAGCACATCAAAAAGAGCGTGCTCGAATTGGGCGGCAGCGACCCCTTCATCGTCATGCCGAGCGCCGACGTGGAAGAAGCCGTCAAGACCGGCGTCAGGGCGCGCACGGTCAACAATGGCCAAGCGTGCGTTGCGGCCAAGCGCTTCATCATCGCCGAAGAGATTTACCAGGAGTTTGAACGCCGCTTCGTAGCCGGGATGGAACGCCTGTGCGTCGGCGACCCCTTCGACGAGGCGATCGAGATAGGCCCGCTGGCGACCGAGCGGGCGCTCCGTGACCTGGACGCGCAGGTGCAAAGTTTGGTTGAGGCGGGCGCGCGTCTGGTTCTGGGCGGCCACCGCCTCTCGCGTCCGGGCTTTTACTACGCGCCGAGCGTCCTCACGGAGATTCCTCGGAGCGCGCCCGCCTACGGTGAGGAACTGTTCGGGCCCGTCGCGCTGCTCTTTCGCGCTCGGGATATAGAAGAGGCGATCCGGCTCGCCAACGATACGACATTCGGCCTCGCCGCGAGCGCCTGGACGAACAGGGAAGCGGAGCGCGCCCGCTTCGTCGAAGAGATAGAGGCGGGTTCCGTCTTTATCAACGGCATGGTGGCCTCGGACCCGCGCCTGCCCTTCGGCGGCGTGAAGCGCTCCGGGTACGGGCGCGAGCTGGGCGCGCAGGGGCTGCGGGAGTTCGTCAACGTCAAGACCGTCTGGATTCAAGACTGGCGCGCGCCGCGCGACTCGCACGCCGAAGAACGGTGCGCGCAGAGAGGGGAACTATGAATCGCTCGCTTTTGCCCTCGTCCGCTTTCATCGATCCGCGAGGGGAAAATCGCCGGGAGATCGAGCGCTTGACCGGCGAGGTCATCTCCCTGCTTCTACCCTACTTGACCGAGGCGGCTGAGCGGTCTCCGCTGCCGGCCGCTTCCGTCGAGGAACCCTTCATCCCGGAAGCGCCCGTCGCAGAGAAAGATTTGCTGGAAAAGCTGCGACCGTTGATCGCCGGTTCTTTGAACATCGCGAACCCCGGCTACATAGGTCACATGAACTCCATGCCGACCACTATGTCAATCCTGGGAGACCTGGTCGCCTCGGCTTTAGGCAATAACATGCTATTTCAAGAGACCTCGCCGGTCTTTACTCCTCTTGAGCTACTGCTCATGAGGCAGTTCGCGCGGCTCTTCGGCCTCGGCGAGCGCGGGGGGGGCGTGCTTTTGGGCTCGGGAACGATGGCGAATCTACAGGCGTTGGCCGTGGCCCGCAACATCAAGTGCGGGACGATCGAAAAGGGACTCGGCGCTGCGCGAACGTCACAAGTTATCCTGGCGTCGGAAGCGGCGCATGCCTCCATCCGCAAGGCCGCGATGATTCTGGGGCTCGGCACGTCGTCCGTGATACCCGTGGCGACCGATGAGAATTCGCGCATGCGGCCCGAAAGCTTGCGAGACGAGATCAAAAAGGCGAAGGCCCATGGGCAAGAGCCTTTCTGTGTCGTGGCGACCGCCGGAACGACCGTCACCGGAAACATCGATCCCCTTAAGGAGATAGGAAGTATTGCACGCGAATATGACCTATGGTTTCACGCGGACGCGGCATACGGAGGCGCGCTCGTCTTCTCCGGGAAATACGCGCGCCGTTTGGCGGGCATAGGGCACGCCGACTCCGTCACGTTCAATCCGCAGAAGTGGCTTTACGTAAGCCAGGGCTGCTCGATGGCCCTGTTCAGGAATATGGGAGAGATGGAGAATGCTTTCCGAATACCATCGCCTTACTCGAGCGATGCGGGCCCATCGACCAACCTGGGCGAGATAACCGTTCATGGAAGTCGGCGCGTCGAAGTCCTAAAGCTCTGGCTGTCGCTGCAACACATCGGGAGCCGTGGCTTCGGTCAACTCGTTGACGAGGGATGCCGTCTTACGGAGTACTTCCTGCGCAGAGTAGAAGAGCGGCCATACCTGCAAACAGCCGGAAAGCCCGACATGAACATTTTATGTTTTCGCGGCACGCCCGAAGGGATTCCCCAGGCTCGCTGGGACGAATGGAACTCGCGCCTTCAAGCCTACCTGCTGCGGGAGAGGGGAGTCTTCCTCTCGTTCCCGCCATACAGGGGAGCGCGCTGGCTGCGCGTCGTGCTGCTGAACCCCTACGCCGATGAACAACTGGTCGAGCGATTGTTCGATGACATCAGCTCCTTCTCGATAAAGGAATGAACGAGCCTACGCCCCGGAGCGTAGAAAGGGATGCCACCGAGATCGCAGGGGCGGCCAGGCGACGATGCCTCCCATCTTTTGAAGCGCGGGTGAACACGGGAGAACTTTCATGCGCATAGCAATCTACGGCACGGGCGGGGCGGGCGGCTATTTCGGGGCGCACCTGGCGCGCGCCGGAGAGGATGTCGTCTTCATAGCGCGCGGCCTCCATTTGCGGGCGATTCAGGAGCGAGGTCTGCGTGTTGAAACACCCGTGGGCGAAATCCTAGTCCGCCCGGCACGGGCGACCGACGACCCGGCAGAGGCGGGCGAGGTTGACGTAGTCATCCTCGGGGTGAAGACGTGGCAGGTGAGCGAGGCTGCGCGCGCCATGCAACCTATGATTGGCAGGGAAACGTTTGTCGTGCCTTTGCAAAATGGCGTCGAAGCGGCGACGCAGCTGGCGGGCGTGCTGGGCCCAAATCGCGTCCTGGGCGGATTATGCGCGACCTTCAGTCAGGTGGCCGGGCCCGGTCACATACGCAGTGTCGGGGATATGCATTTCATAAAATTCGGCGAGTTGAGCAACAGGCCGAGCGATAGAGCGGAGCGCCTGCGGCAGACTTTCGAGCGCGCCGGAGTGAGGGCGTCGATTCCACCTGACATTCAAGTCGCTCTCTGGGAAAAGCTCCTGTTGGTGGCTGGATACGGGGGGCCGGGTGCGGTCGCCCGCGCGCCCGTCGGCGTCATACGCGAATTGCCGGAAACGCGCCGTATGGTGGAAAGGTGTATGCGGGAGATTTTCGCGGTCGCCCGCGCACGCCATGTTGCCCTGGCCGACGGAAGCGTCGAGAAGACGATGGGGTTGCTCGATTCCCTCGTCCCGAGCGGGACGACATCACTGCAAAGAGATATAGCGGCGGGCAAGCCGTCGGAGCTGGATGCCTGGAACGGCGCGGTTCTGCGTCTCGGTCAGGAGTCGGGCGTGGCGACGCCCTTAAACGAGTTCATCTATCATAGCCTGCTGCCCTGGGAATTGCGCGCGCGAGGGAAAGTTCAATTTCCGGAATGACACCGTCAGTCAAAGTGGTTATCGGTTCTCAGATGCATCGTGCAAGCCTGGCCTGACGCCATGGCCCTTGCGGACTTGTTTCAGGTGACACGGGGCCGCACCGACGAAAAAATTTGCCCTTTCAGATAAACCCATGAGCATACGACTTGCCGAAACAGACGGCGACATAGAGCGCTGTTTCCCAGTAATGTTCCAGCTTCGCCCGCATCTCGTCGAGAGAGATTTTCTCGCTCGCGTCCGGCGGCAGTCTCAGCAGGCCGGGTATCGTCTGGCTTACCTGGAAGAGGACGGACAGGTTAAAGCCGTCGCCGGTTTCAGGATTGGAGAGATGCTCTTTAGCGGGCTGCAAATGTACGTTGACGATCTGGTGACGGATTCGGCGGAGCGATCCAGGGGCCACGGCGCGGCCCTGTTCGATTGGCTTGTGGAGTACGCCAGGGCGCAGAACTGCCAGCAGCTGGACCTGGACTCGGGCGTGCAGCGCGCGGGCGCGCACCGCTTCTACTTCACAAAGCGGATGCAAATCAGCGGCTACCATTTCTCGCTCAAGCTTGATCCGTGAGCGTCAGCGCCTGGTGGTCTTACTCGAAGCGGCGGCGCGTAGGCTTTCGCCGCGCGTTCATCGCACACTTATCAACGACGGGAGGTTTTCTATGTCGGCTTATGTGGTATCAGAGATCGAGGTGTTGGACGAAGAAAGGTACGAGGTCTATAAGCAGCTGGTCCCGCCTTCGATCGCGGCTTATGGCGGGCGATTCCTGGCGCGAGGCGGAGCCTTGGAAACGCTCGAAGGCGAGTGGTCGCCTAAACGAATCGTGATTCTGGAATTCCCATCCGCGGCGCAAGCGAAAGCCTGGTGGAGTTCGACAGAGTACGCCGAGGCGAAAGATCTACGCCACGCAACCTCGCGCACCCGCATGATCCTAGTCGAAGGATTATGAGGCGGGATGCCTTCGATAGGTTCGCGTTCGAGATGGGAGGAAATATTCCGGCATGCCGAAAAAGATAGTTAGAACGAAGAAAGCGCCAGCGCCGATCGGCCCGTATTCGCAGGGCGTCATGGCGGGCAGTCTGGTTTTCGCATCGGGCCAGACTCCGATCGATCCGCAAACGGGCGAGCTGATCGCGGGCGATATCGGCGCACAAACCGCGCAGGCGATACTTAATCTACAGGCCGTTCTTGAGGCCGCCGGGAGCAGCCTTGAGCGCGTCGTCAAGGCGACAGTCTTCCTGGCAGACATGAACGATTTTGCCGCGATGAATGAAGCCTACGGGCGATTTTTCACTCAAGAGCCTCCGGCACGCACGACCATCCAGGCGGCCGCCTTGCCGCGCAATGCGCGCGTCGAGATAGAGCTGATCGCCGTCCTGGATAAGTAGAAAACGGGACGGCGCGCCGCCCCGGCATCAGGTTTTTAAGCCGAAGATGGAAGGGAAGTAATGGGCCGGAAACTCTTCACTTGTCATGGAGGGCACATCGCTCTCCCTGACGATGCGCTGGTGCTCGTGAGTCGTCAGGACGGCGGAAACCTGATCGTGATTCCCCCCAGGGAAGTATGGGAGAGAAGCGAATTGACATCCGTCGAGCTGATGCTCTGGTCTTTTCTGGTGGCCGCAACGGGGAAGGCCATGCTGGATCGCCTGCCGCAACTTGAGGGCGGATGTATCAACTACTGGGATGCAGGCAACTGGGCGCTCAACGACGGGGCTGAGCCCGAAGGCCCGAAGACGGCCAGAGAACACCGCAAAGTTCATCTGCACCTGCTCGGCAGAAGCCGCACGGCCGTAGACCCGTCCTGGAGGTGGGGAGAAGCCCCTAAATTTCCGGATTACGTAGATCGCTACTGCTGGGCGTCTGAGTTTGAAAGACTAAGCGCGGAGGAATGCCTGAATATAGTGGCGCAGGCGGAAGCGCTCTTGAAGGCGAGCTACGGCATGGATGCCAGCCACATAGCGCCCTGGTTCAAATGTCATGCGTGCGGGTATCCGTCTCCGATAGAGCATGGACGGGAGCAAGGCGTGTGCGCAGAGTGTCAACCCAATTTCCCAGCAGACTCGCCGCTCACAGGATTGAGCCGATGAATGAGATCAAGCTGGTCGTCTTCGATCTGGCGGGAACGACTATCAAAGACGACGGGCAAGTGGCCGATGCGTTTACAACCGCCCTGGCCGAGCATGACATAGAGGTTACTTCCGAGCAGTTGAATAGTGTGCGAGGCTCCTCCAAACGACAGGCTGTGCTCCGCTTTATTCCCGAAGGGCCGGATCGCGCGCGATGCGCCGAGTCCGTCTATGCGACCTTTAGTAAACACCTGTCGAGACGATACAGATCGGACGGCGTAGAGCCGGTCGATGGCGCTGCGCGAATCTTTCAGTGGTTAAGAGCGCAAGGCATTCGCGTGGCCCTCAATACAGGCTTTGCTCGCGACATCACTGGATTGCTGCTGGCGGCCTTGAATTGGGAAGAAGGAATAGTTGACGCCGTGGTTTGCGGCGACGACGTGAGGCGGGGACGCCCGGCCCCGTACCTGATCTTCCGCGCGATGGAGGCCACAGGCACGACCGGCGTGCGACAGGTCGTTAATGTCGGAGACACTGTGATGGACTTGGAGGCTGGGCACAATGCTTGTGTGCGCTGGAACGTGGGCGTGCTTTCCGGCGCACATGACCGGCAACAATTGGAGCGAGCGCCGCACACACACCTGTTGAACTCGATAACGGAGTTGCCGAACCTCCTGGGTTGAACTTATAACCACGCGTGGATGCAGATTTTTTGCCGAGGGGGAAGCAAGCGAGAGGAGGGGGAATAGCGCGCTTTGAGAGCGACGAAAATGAGAACACTGTCTTTGGCGAGCTGCGTATGGCTCTCGCTCCTGTCAACCGTCGTTTATGGCCAAGAGCAGAAGCCGACCCCCGCGTGCAGGTCAGAGGTATTCGCAGCCTTGAAGCCTTTGCCCGAATTAAAATACGGGTGCAGAGACGGCGAGCTTAATGATTACGACGAGGCGATTCTGCGACGGCCTGAGAGAATCAAGGCGATCAATGGTTACATCAAAACGCTCGAAGCCTTTACTTATACGGACTGGTGGAAGTACGACGTTGAGGATTTGAATGTTTGTTACTTTCGCGGAAAGCCCGGCCCGCTCGACCCGGAAGAGAAAGCTAAGTTTGAAGGCAGGGATTATAGAATCAGCTTGCTCGGGCATGATCGTATCAGGCTGCTCGTCATACCCGACCCATGTTTCCAACGTGGCTATGACGGATCGAACGCGTTCCTTCTCTACAGGA
Organism: Pyrinomonadaceae bacterium; assembly: GCA_035639355.1. Taxonomy (GTDB): domain Bacteria; phylum Acidobacteriota; class Blastocatellia; order Pyrinomonadales; family Pyrinomonadaceae; genus DASQYE01. The sequence goes on along the minus strand of DASQYE010000072.1, from coordinate 3,346 downwards.
TGAACGGCCGAGTCCGTGCCACCGAAGTCCTGGATGGACATTTTTCGCGGGCCGACAACTCCGTCGGCATTGATTTCGCCACCTCGAACGCCGAGCGAATCATAGAGGTATCGACCGCGACGGGGGGCTTGCATCCATACATCACCAACTACTACTTCGTGATAGATCGAAGGACGGGCAAAGCTGTCCCGAAGAACCTCTTTAAAGTCGGACGGAGACTGACGAACAGGATAACTTCAATGATGCTTCTGGGAGACGAGGAGGGTTTGCCCGTTAATGCCCCCGAGATGCAGATCATCAAGGGTGGCCGTCTGGCGCGGGCCTTTAACATCTATGAAGAAGACAGAAGGATAGACGATCAGGGCGATTCGCCGGCGAGAAAAGTCTACAGATGGAATGGACGGTTGTATGTACGAGCAAGATAGGATGCGACGATTAAAAATTTAGCCCTCCGTCCTAATAAATATAGTCCGCCGTTCTGACACCTCATACGGGCCGGCAGACCGCTAGCCCTGCCTTCAAGATTCCTCGGAAATCAAATATGACAGCCGCCGCGCCCCCGGCCGCGTCGATGGACGAGTCTGCATACGGGGCGGGACGGAAACCAATTTAACGAAACCATTATGCGGCGCTGAGAGTATAAAGCCTTCTGGGGACGAGTGCGCCGGGCGGGCGTCGAGCGCGCGCGCCCTTGCGTGATATTCTCTGGGTTCTTCGATCTAAAGCAATTTTCTTTCTTCAAGGAGCTACAGGCATGTATAGAGCTTTCATTGTCGTTGCGCTACTGTTTCTCTTCGGGGCAAGCGCGCCCTACGGCGCGCAGCCACGCGGCGGCGACGACCTGGCGCGGCTGCTGCGTTTTCCCGACATTCAAGGCGACACGATCGCCTTCGTCTACGCAGGCGACATCTGGACTGTGCCGACGGCAGGCGGCACGGCGCGGCGGCTCACCTCGCATCCGGGGCAGGAGCTGTTCCCGAAGTTCTCGCCCGACGGGCGATTGCTGGCCTTCTCGGGCGAGTACAACGGCACACGCCAGGTCTTCGTCATTCCGGTTCAGGGCGGCGAGCCGCGCCAGCTCACCTATCACAACGACGTGGGCCCGTTGCCGCCTCGCGGCGGTTGGGACAATCGCGTGCTCGGCTGGACGCCCGACGGCAAATCGGTCATCTTTCGCGCCAACCGTGTCCCTTACAGCGATAGGATAGGCCGGCCCTACCTGGTTTCGGTGGATGGCGGTCAGGAACAACCGCTGCCGATCACGGAATCGGGCGGCCTGAGCTACGCGCCAGACGGCTCGCGTGTCGCCTTCACGCCGATCTCGAACGAGTTTCGCGGCTGGAAGCGTTATCGCGGCGGCCAGTCGCCCGACGTATGGATCTATGATCTGGCGCGCAACACGGCCGAGCAGATCACCGAGACGCGCGCGCAGGACATGTTGCCCGTGTGGCTGGGTGACACCGTTTATTATATCTCCGACCGCGACTGGACGATGAACGTCTTCGCCTACGACACGCGCACGAAGCGGACGCGCAAGGTGACGAGCCATAGTGATTATGACGTGCTGTGGCCGAGCGGCGCGGGCGACCAGCTGGTCTACGAGGCCGGCGGCTACATCTACAGGCTCGATGCGAAGAGCGACCGCGAAGAGCGTGTGCCCATCAAGGTCTATGGAGACTTTCCGGACACCATCCCCTACTTTCAAAACGTGAAGCAGAATATAGAAACGTTCACGCTCTCGCCGAGCGGAGCGCGGGCGCTCTTCGGGGCGCGCGGCGATGTCTTCACGGCTCCGGCCAAGGAAGGCGAAGTGCGCAACCTCACCAACTCGCAGGGCGTGCGCGAGCTTGCGCCCGCGTGGTCGCCCGACGGACGCTGGGTCTCTTACCTGAGTGATCGTTCCGGCGAGTACGACATTTACGTGCGCCCGAGCGACGGCACGGGCGAAGAGCGTAGAGTGACGACAGACGGCGACATCTGGCGCTTCCCGGCCGTCTGGTCGCCGGACAGTACGATGCTCGCTTACGGCGATAAACGGCAGCGCCTGCGCTACGTCAACGTCGCGACCGGCAGGACGGTGGATGTCGATCACAGCTCCAACAACGACATCACCAACTACACCTGGGCTCCGGACAGTCGATGGCTCGCCTACACGAAAGCGGGCGATAACCAGTTCTCGGAAATCTGGGTCTACTCGCTCGCGAGCGGTCAGACGCAACGGCTCGCGGGCGGGATGACGAGCGACACGGAACCCGTCTTCGATCCGAAGGGACGCTATCTCTATTTTCTCTCGAACCGCGACTTCAACCTCACGTTCAGCGGCTGGGAGTTCAATTATATCTATACGAACCCGACGCGCGTTTACGTCGGACTCCTGTCACAGGACGGCCCTGCGCTTTTCCTGCCCACGAGCGACGAGGAGAAGGTGAAGACGAAGGAAGCGCCGCTGACGCAGCCTCCGAACCCCGCGCAAGCGCCGCCGCCGCAGGGCGCGAAAGCGCAGCCCTCGCCGTCAGCCTCGCCCACACCGACGCCGGAACAGCAGCCGTCGCCGACCCCTACGCCTACGCCGCCGACGGGTGCGACGCCCGCGCCCGCGCCGACCCCGGCGGTAAGGATAGACTTCAAGGGCTTCGAGAATCGCGTCCGCGCCCTTCCCGGCTCGCCCGCCAATTATCGTCACCTGACGGCGACGCCCGACGGCGTGCTCTACCTTTCGGGGCCGGGCAAGCTCTCGTTCTACAACCTTGAGGCGAAGGCCGAACAGGCGATCATAGACGGCATACAGGACTACGATCTCTCGGCCGACGGCAAGCGCATCATCTTTCAGGCGCGCGACCAATTCGGCACGGCGGCGGTCGCGCCCGGCCAAAAGACGGACGAAGGTCTCCTGAAGCTCGAAGGCATGACGGTGAAGATAGACCCGAAGGCGGAATGGGCCCAGGAGTACACGGACGCCTGGCGGATCATGCGCGACTGGTTCTATGACCCGAACCTGCACGGCGTAGATTGGCCCGCGATACGCGCCAGATACGGGGCGCTAGTGCCCTACATAGCGAATCGCGAAGACCTCAACTTCGTCCTGACGGAGATGGGCAGCGAGTTGATGGCGGGCCACATCTACGTCGAGCGCGGCTCGAATCCGCCGCGCGTTGCGCGCCGTGACGGCGGGCTGCTCGGCGCTGAGATCGTCCCCGACCCTTCCGGCTACTTCCGCGTAGACCATATCTTTCCGGGCGAGAACTGGCACGAGAGTTTCCGCTCGCCGCTCACGGAGCCGGGCGTGCATGCGCAGACCGGCGACTTTATCATCGCTATTGACGGCCGTTCGACGCGCAGCGTAAAG
>DASQYE010000071.1:0-2232 GCA_035639355.1 Pyrinomonadaceae bacterium | reverse complement strand
GGGGCAAGAGTAAGCATTTTTTGTTCGGTGGACGAAAACGTTAAGGGCCTTAACAATCGTGTCAATGTGGGCACCTCCAAGTGCGCGGCACCGCGACTCTTGCCCATGGTCGTGCTGTTGCTCTTGCTCCCTGTAGCCGCGTCCCTATGGGACGCGTGAGGGCGACACCGAGCGGCCCACAGGGCCGCGGCTACAGAAAGAGAAAGAGTAAGAGCAAGAGGTTGAAGACCCCCTGTTGCCGATTGAACAGCCGCCGTAGACTACCTGTCCAAGATCGAAACCATGCGCACCGTCCTTTTCCTCATCGCCCTCGCCTTTGCCTCGCTGCCATTACGCGCCGCCCCGCCTCTCGCCCAACCCGAAACCGGCCCCACCTCGACCGTGCCGCCGGCTGTGGCAGATGCCGGCAAGGACGTCGTCCATCAGCTCAACAGCGCGTTCACCAAAGTCTTCGAAATCGTCGCGCCCTGCGTGGTCATCATCGAAGTCACGAAAAAGAACGACGCCGGCGACAACCCCTCGCTGGACGATCTCTTTTTCCAGAACCCTCAGGACGACAACGCCCCGCGTCGCGGTCCGCGCTCGAACCAGCCGATCCAAAGTGAAGGCTCCGGCTTCATCGTGCGCGCGGACGGCTACATCTACACCAATTATCACGTGCTTGAAGGGGCGGACCGCGTCGATGTGAAGCTGAAAGATGGCCGGGAATTCCAGGCGAAGATCGTCGGCACGGACGAGAAGACCGACATCGCCGTCATCAAGATTGAGGCGACGAACCTGCCGGTGGCGCAGTTCGCCGACAGCGACGCCGTGCGCGTGGGCCAATTCGCTTTCGCGATCGGCGCGCCGTTCAAGCTCGATTACACTTTCACCTACGGCGTCATCAGCGGGAAAGGCCGGAGCAAACTGCTCTCGAGCGGCGGGTACTCTATCTCGGATTATTTACAGACCGACGCGTCGATCAATCCCGGCAACAGCGGCGGCCCGCTCTGCGACATCGACGGGAAAGTGGTCGGCATGAACACGCTCATCAACGGTTTGAACCGCGGCCTCGGCTTCGCCATCCCAAGCAACCTGACCAATGAGATCGGGCTGCAACTTATCGCCGGAAACAAAATCCTGCGCCCCTGGCTCGGCATCCGCATCGAATCGTTAGGCGACGATCCGTCGATCCGCGATTTGTTCAAAGGCCTGGACAAAGGAGTGGTCGTGCGCACGATCGAGGCTGACGCGCCCGCTTACAAAAGCGAGCTGCGCCCGTTTGACGTGATCACGCAGGTCGATGGCGCGGCCGTCACCACCGACACGCAGCTTCAGCGCGAGATCTTGAAAAAGAAGATCGGGCAAAACGTCGAGCTGACGGTTTGGCGAAAAGGCCAGACGCTGAAGATTCCGGTGACGACCGGCGAACTGCCGGGCGACATCTCGCGTGCATCGAACGAGATCAATCCAACGACTCCGCCCAAGCCGGAGGACACGAACAAGTTCGGCCTGCAAGTGCAGGAGCTGACGAAGGAAGTCGCCGCGCGTTTGAAACTCGGCGTCGACCAGGGGGTGATCGTAACCGACGTGGCGGACAACAGCCTGGCCGCCGCGCAGGACATCCAGCGCGAAGACGTGATCACGGAAGTGGACGGCAAGAAAATCACGAACGTGGCGTCGTTCCGCGAAGCGCTAAACAAGGCCGACCCGCGCAAAGGCGTGCTGCTTTATCTCGATCGCAAAGGGAGCAAGACGTTCGCGGTGCTGAAGGCGGGCGGATAATTCTGGCGCCGCTTCGCTCGGCGAAGCGCTCTGGAGACGGCAGGCCTCCGGCCGTTATTGTGCAGCGATGTCTAATCCCCACCGGCCTGAGGGCAGGCCGGCTCCAACCGTCGTCCACAGGGCGACGGCTACAGAAGCGTCTATTTCGGCGGCGCGTTCGCCCGCAGGTAGTCGCCGAGCGGTTGGCCATCGAGATAAAGCTGCTCGAGGGCGGCGTCGCCTTTGAAGACGCGAACGGTCACGAAAGCGTTTCGTTTCTCTCGAGAGCTTTGCGCCGCGTAGGCCGCTTCGGCGGCGGGGGCATCGCGCTCCGTCACCCAATATTTGTCGAACGGCAGTGAGACAGTGCTGCCGTGCAGTTGCACCTGAATGAAGTCGTTGCCGGGCGGAATCGAGGTACTGATCCGGTCGATCTCGGCGAAACCTTCGGGAGTCTGTCGCAAAGTCACGAAGACCTGCCGCCCGTCT
>DASQYE010000070.1:0-11482 GCA_035639355.1 Pyrinomonadaceae bacterium | reverse complement strand
ACTCACCATCCCGTCGCGCGATTACAGGTATGCGCGCCTTGTACGCATCAAGAGTAAAGCGTTCGCCGAAGAGATACCGTTTAAGTCTTCGCCCGGCGCTCAGCGCCCGCCAGAACCTCCGCCACAATCGAACAAAACTGTCATGGTTCCGCGCCCGTCCCCACGCAAGGGCCAGGAAGAGTTCATCAATACGCCCGATAATCCGGCGCGCGTTCCCTGACCCCCGGATTAACAGGGAGCTCGCTCTTGTTGCGTCGGACTCGCCCGTCCTTGAAAAATTCTTTTTCCGGGTCGGTTCGCCCTTCCAAACCTTAATGCGATACCTCAGAGGTCGGCACGACGACAAGGTTAAGACTTCATCTCGGCTCAGGCTTCTTATCTGGTGCAATATTTTATCTTGACGATGGGGCGCGGGCTGTCCGTATGGCCACGGCCGGAACCTTTGTGCCGACGCGCGGACAACCATTTCGAGCCCGTCGCTCGTCACATGACTCTTCGGAAACGTCGCTCTTGATAGGCGATAGCCATTAAGGCTAATATCTGGTCGCGTAAGAAACCGTCTTCGGACATCTACGTTAAAAGATTCTTGGGGGGAATATGCTCCATCGCACGCTCATCTTCTTCGCCATCGTTTCCCTTATGGTGCTCGCCAGTGCCGCGACAGCCCAGGCCCAGCTGAGGCGCAATGAATCCGACTATGAGGATAGGATTCTGGGATCGCCCGAGAAGGAGATGCGTGCGCGTCTCGTCATACGTCAGGCCGAGAAAGAGCGGCGTGAGAATTTGGAGCGGGCCCGCGAGGTCGCGCAATTGGGCACCTGGTTGCGCGAGGCCTACACTCGTCATAAAACGTTCGACGACATGGAGCTTAAAAAGCTGGAGCGGCTTGAGAAGCTGACGCGAAAAATCAGGAGCGAGGCCGGGGGCAGTGACGACGAGGAGATACAGACGGATTTGCCGCGCGATCTTGACGCCGCCCTGTCACGCATCGCAAAGCTTTCCGAAGAGCTGAGCAAAGGCGTCGAGAAGACTCCCCGTCTGGTCATCTCCGCCGCCGTCATAGACCACGCCAACCAGCTTCTAGACATCATCAATTACGTGCGCAACCAGACCCGTTAAGATAAAAAAGCATGGCCCGCTCCAGCCCTTTTGATGAATGGCGGCCGCGCCCGCTGTCCCTATCGATTCTCATCCTGCTAGGTCTTACTTTCCTCTCTTTGCCCGCCGGTGCGCGACTGACGCAGGACGAAGATGATGTGGTGCGGGTCGATACGGAGCTTGTGGTTTTGAACGTCACGGTGGTGGACGGCGCGGGCAAGTACGTGCACGGCCTGCGCCAATCCGACTTCAAGCTCATTGAGGACGGGCAGGAGCAGCAAAGCATCTACTCCTTCAGCGACGAGGAAACCCCCTTTGCCGCCGCTATCTTGCTGGACACGTCGGGCAGCATGGAGAGGCGCGTCTCGATGGCGCGCGCGGCCGCCATTCGCTTCCTGGACGGGTTGCGCGCCGAAGACGTTGCGGCCGTCTATCATTTCGATTCAAAGGTTGAACAGGTTCAGGAGTTCTCTATGAGCCGCGACCTGGCCGACATTGCCTTCGGCCTTCGCGCCAAGGGCATGACGGTGCTCAACGATGCTGTGCTGCGCGCGGCTGAAGACATAGCCCGCCGCTCGGAAAAGCGCCGCGCCATCGTTGTGCTCTCCGACGGCGGCGATACCAGAAGCCGCGCCTCCATGGACGCGGCGCTGGCGGCCGCACTCTCAGCCAACGCGACTATTTATGCCGTAGATATGTCTTCGCCCGAAGCCTCGCCCGTGGAGAGATTGAAGGGAGCGGCGGCCCTGCGCGCCATGACAGGCAAGAGCGGGGGCCGCTACATCGCATCGCCGGGAGGGCTGGCGCTGCGAGAGGCCTTCGCCAGCGTCGTGCAGGAGCTAGGCAATCAATACACCATAACTTACAGGCCCACGAACAGAGCGCACGACGGGCGCTGGCGAGCCATAGAGCTAAAGCTGGCACGCCCCGACCTCACTGCGCGCACCCGCAAAGGCTACCACGCACCAAAAAAGCAGTGATTAGTGACGAGTGACGAGTGACAAGCAAGAGCGGCGCTTTCAACTTCCGGCTCGTCACTTATCACTCGTCACTTCTTTTATATGCTGGTTTGGTTGCGTGCCTTTTCGGTGTGGCGTTCGAGGGCGAGCGCGATCAGGCGGTCTATAACCTGCGGAAAAGGAAGGCCCGAGGCGGCCCACATCTTAGGGTAGCCGGAGACATCCGTCAGCCCCGGAATCGTATTCAGCTCGTTGATGATAAGTTCGCCCGTATCGCGGCGCAGGAAAAAATCTACGCGCGCGAAGCCCGCCCCATCCACAGCCTTGAAGGCGGTCGTCGCCATGCGCCGCAGGCGGCCCGTCAGGGATTTAGAGAGCGGTGCGGGAACGACGAAGTCCACATGGCCCGTGCTGGAGTATTTTTCCGTGTAATCCAGAAAACGCGCGGCCTCGTCATGCACGACATATTCGCCGGGAAGGCTCGCCTCCGGCTTATCGTTGCCGATCACGGCGCATTCTATCTCGCGCGCATCGACCGCTTCCTCCACGATGATCTTGCGGTCGTAGCGGGCCGCCAGGTTGACAGCCCGCTCAAACGATCTTTTATCCGAAGCCCTGGAGATACCTACGGACGAGCCCAGATTGGCGGGCTTGACGAAGCATGGAAACCCTAACTGACGGGCGACGCGGCGAGCGAGCCTTTCGGGCTCGCTCTCCCACTCCGAGCGCAGAAACCAGGTGTAGCGGCAAAGGGGAAGCCCTGCATCTCGAAACAGCGCCTTCATCGTCACCTTGTCCATACCGCAGGAGGATGCCAGCACCCCGCAGCCGACATAGGCGACGCCCGCCATCTCAAGTAAGCCCTGGATCGTCCCGTCCTCGCCATAAGTGCCATGCAGGACGGGGAATACCACGTCCAGGGGTTGAGACGGTCGATCACTCCCGGCGGCGTCGAGCGCGACCAGACCGCGCCGCGACGGGTCGCCTATGATCGCTACGCCGGAGTTAGCGCCCTCCATGACCTCTGAAGACAGTAGATGATTCATTTCTTCCGGCAATAGACGGACGGCGTCGGCGGGCGCTAACCATTTCCCTTCCTTGTCGATAGCGATGGGCACGACCGTATATTTGTCCCTGTCCATCGCTTCGATGACGGAGCGCGCAGACCTTAAAGAGATTTCGTGCTCGCCCGAACGCCCGCCAAAAATCAGACCCACCCGCAGTTTCTTCGCCATAACCCCCGCAATCCAAAGCCTAGAGCCCGGAGTCAACGGCTCAACATCCCGCAGCACAGTAGCTTAGACTCCGGACTCTAGACTTTCCTTTAAAGAATAGTTTTGCCCAGGGCCGAGAGGATAAGTTCGACGCCGAGCTCGGCCGTGCGATTGTTATAATCGAGCGCCGTATTGATTTCCACCACTTCCAGAGATCGCATCCCGCCCGCTTCGGCTATCTTCTCCATCGCCAGATGCGACTCGCGGTAAGAGAGTCCGCCGCGCACGATAGTTCCGGAGCCGGGGGCATCGCCCGGATCGAGAGCGTCAACGTCCAGGGTGACGCAATAACCGCCGGGGGCGCGCGACGCTACGGCGATGGCATCGTCAATACAGGCGCTCATGCCGCGCTCGTCTATCTCGCGCATGGTGAAGAAACGCATTCCCAACTGGCGTATCAGCTCGCGCTCGCCCTGATCCACGTCGCGTGCTCCGATGTGCGCGCAATAGCGCGGGTCTAGTTTTGGGGAAAAGCCCGCCACGCTCGTCAGCTCGGGCGCTCCGTAGCCGAGCACGGTCGCCAGCGGCATCCCGTGTATATTGCCCGAGGGCGTCGTCTCGGGCGTGTTCATGTCCGCGTGCGCGTCGAACCAGATCAACCCGACGGCCTGCTGGCGCTCCCTGTAATACGAGGCCACGCCGGAGATCGAGCCGATGGCTATGGAATGATCGCCGCCGAGTATAACGGGAAGCTCGCCCGCGCCCAGGATGCCGCGTACTTCCGCAGCCAGCTCTTCGCAGGCAAGGGTGATCTCGGACAAATATTTAAGCTTTTCGTTGGGGTCGGCGACTGTGTGAGGCCGGCTGACGCGCATGTCGCCCAGGTCGCGCACCTCATAGCCTAGCTGCGCTATTCGCTGGTTGAGGCGCGCGACGCGCATGGCCGCCGGGCCTATGTCAACGCCCGCGATGCTCGCGCCGAAACCCAGAGGCACGCCGAGGATACTGACGCGCTGACCGCTGCCGGGGCGGTTCGGCAGCGGAGTGGGCGCTTGTTGCTCTATTAATGCTTCGTTCATCCGATCTTCTCTCTTGCCTGTGGCGCGAGATGCGTCAGCCGCCCAGGTTGATGTTAAAGCCGCTGCCGCTGCCGCCACTCTGCGACGGGAAGAAGGGCTTCAAGAGCGAGGCGAAAGCCTGTAGATTGCGCGTCTGAATCAGCAGCTCGCCGGGGCCCGCGAACTCAGCGACGATGCCTTCGCCGCTCATCATGCTGCGGAAGAATCCGGCGGCAGCCTTACGCAAAGTATACTGTGTGGTTCCCTCCCAGGCGACCAGGTGGCCCGTGTCCACCACGTAGCGCTCGCCCGGCTGAAGCCGTTTGCGATGAATCGCGCCGAAGGATGAGACCAGGAGCAGCCCCGTTCCCGAGACCTGTAAGACGAAGAGGCCCTCGCCGCCGAAGAAGGTTTTCGCGCCGCCCCACTTCGTATCGACCGTCAGGCTCGCGTCGCCAGCCAGGTACGAGCTTGACTGCACGAAGAACATTTGATTGCCTAGCTCTATGGCCGCGATGTCGCCTGGCGCGCCGGGAGCAAACGTTACTTCGCCCGCGCCGCCTCGCGCCGTGAAGGTCGAAACGAAGGCAGACTCTCCGCCCGCCGCCCGCTTGATCGCCCCGAATAGCCCGCCCTTCATCTGGGATTGCAGCTCCACGTTGGCAGACATGGAGACCATCGCGCCCGCTTCTGCGAGGATGGACTGTTCGGGTTGCAGGCGCACAATCGCCAGCGAGAAGGCGGGCTGGTGCAGCACCTCGTAGCTGTAGCCGCGACCCTGGCCGCGCGAATCCTCGTCTATATGAATTCCAGCGCCGACGCCGCCCGCTCCGGCGTAGGGAGCCTGGGCCGGGGGAGAGGGCGGCGTCGGCTGCGCTCCTGCGTTCAGACGGTAGCCGCAACCGCCGCAAAACTGTGCATTCGGGAGCAGAGAGGCCCCGCACTGTGGACATGTCATACTGAGACTCCTTTGACTTTCTCGAAAATGATCTGGACGGCCTCCTCCGGCGTCTGCGCGAAATCCAGGTAGCTCACGTCTTTTTCGCTGACGACCAGATGCTTGCGCCAGGCCTCGACCAGCGGCGGCCAGCACTCCCCCAGCAGCACGAGCGGGCGCGGCTCTATGACGCGCGTCTGAATCTTGTTCCAGACGAGCGACACTTCGGTGACGGTTCCCATGCCGCCGCGCAGCGCTATAAAGCCCACGGAGCGCGTGATGAGGCGTTGCAGGCGCTCGTAGAAGTGCGGGGTGGCGACCTTATCGGTCAGGAAGCGATTGGGCTCGGCCTGGAACTGGTTCATCACTATGCCGAGCACGCGGCCTCCCTTTTCGCGAGCGCCACGACTGGCCGCCTCCATCACGCCCAGATAACCGCCCGTGCAGATGGTGTATCCGGCCTCGGCCAGCAACTCTCCGACGCGGTGCGCCTGCTCGTACTCGACGCAGGTACGGTCGCATTTCGAGCCCCCAAAAATCGTCACGATTCTCTCTTGCGTCTCGCTCATGGTTTCACCTACAGCCGCTCAGCATTAACGATCCTACCTCTTTATAGCGCACGTAATCATCGCGTGTTTGAAAAGACCCACCCGTGTATTCGAGGGGCACAGGCGCCGGGTCAACGAGCCTTTCATCACGCACGTTCGAGAACCCGGCCCCCTCGAACATCGCCCTGTACTGCGCCGTGCTCAAGAAGCTGACGGGCAGATTGAGCTGTTCGACCCACTGGCGTGACGGCTCGTTCTCCTCGAAGAGGTCTACGACCGAGACGAACATTCCGCCCGGCTCAAGCACTCTATAGACCTCTTTAAGGGCGCGCGCGATGTCTGCGTAGTAATAAAGCGACTCCATAGAGAAAGCGTGTGAAAAATAGCCATCCTCGAAAGGAAGCCGCTCGGCACTCGCGATGCGAAATTCAACATTCCCGTAACTGGCCGAAGCATCGACGGCCATTTCGATCATCTCATCGGAAATATCGATGCCGACGACGATTCCGTCCCTAGCCTGCTCCGCCAGAAGACGCGTTGCCCACCCCGAGCCGCAGCCCAGATCGAGCACGCGCGCCGCCCTACCCACCTTCATGCGCGCGATCGCCTGCTCGCCCGTCGGCCTGTGGGCGCGCTCCATACTCGCGCCGCGCCCGGCGCGGGCCCAATCGTTGAACTCCAATCTCAAGCGCTCATCCATAGCCCGGCCGTCCAGCCTTTTCTCTCGATGGTCGCGAACAATCCCTTCAAAAAGCTTTCAAGGGTTGAGGCGGTAGAGCATTCGCGGGAACGGTATCGTCTCGCGCACGTGCTCGATGCCGCACATCCAGGCGGTGCAACGCTCTATGCCCATACCGAAGCCTGCGTGCGGGACGCTGCCGTAGCGGCGTAAGTCCAGATACCAGTTGAAAGCCTCTTCGGGCAACTCGTGTAGGGCTAGCTGCTCGCGCAGGAAATCGAGCGAGGTCGCGCGCTCGCCGCCGCCTATGACTTCGCCGTAGCCTTCGGGTGCGAGCACGTCTACGCCGAGCGCAAGCTCCGGCCGTTCGGGGTCGCGCGCCATGTAGAAGGCTTTGACGGCCGCAGGGTAATGATGCACCATGAGCGGCTTGTCATACCTGGCCGAAAGGTATGTCTCGTCGGGCGCGCCGAAATCGCCGCCCCATTCAAAGCGCGTCTCCATCTCGCCGCGCTCGTGGCCCTCGTGCAGCATCCTCACGGCCTCGTCGTAATGCAGGCGCGGAAAGGGCGGCACAATCGCTTCAAGCCTGGCCGTATCACGCTCCAAGACTTTCAGCTCCTCGCGGCGCTCGTCCAGAACGCGCGCCGCGATTGACGAGAGAAAGCGTTCGGCCAGACGCATCGCGTCGTCAAGCGTGGCGTAGGCCATCTCCGGCTCGACCATCCAGAACTCCGTCAGGTGGCGGCGCGTCTTGGACTTCTCGGCGCGAAACGTAGGGCCAAAGCAGTAGACCTTTCCGAAGGCTGCGGCCGTCGCCTCCATGTAGAGCTGGCCCGACTGTGTGAGAAAGGCTTTCTCGTCGCCGAAATAGTCCACCTCGAAAAGAGTCGTCGTCCCCTCGCAGGCGGCGGGCGTAAAGATCGGCGCGTCGGTGAGCGTAAAGCCGTCCGAGTCCAGAAAATCTCGCACCGCTTTGACGACCGTGTGGCGCACTTTGAGGACGGCGTGCTGGCGACGCGAGCGCAGCCACAGGTGGCGATGATCCATCAGGAATTCCGTGCCGTGTTCTTTCGGCGTGATCGGATAATCGTGCGCTTCCTGCACGACAAACGCTTCGGTCACGTCCAGCTCGAAGCCGCCGGGCGCACGCTCGTCGGCGCGCACAACCCCGCGCACGACGAGCGCCGATTCCTGGCCGAGGCCCTTGAGCTGCTCCCATGTCTCTGGCGACACGGCCTTTTTCAGGACGACGCACTGCACTATCCCTGTTCCGTCTCGTAGTTGTGGAAAGAGGATTTTACCGCTTGAACGCAAGTTGTAGAGCCAGCCCTTGAGCGTGACCTCTTCGCCCGCGTGGCGAGCCAGCTGGTTGATGTAAATTTGCTGCATAAAATCTTAGGATGATCTTGATAGTCCTTCTATAAATTACCGAAACTTATCTCGTCGTCGATACGCGCGCCGATCTCGCGCCGAAGGGCCGGAAAACGTCCGAGCCATTCGGCCGCCTGCTGAACGATCAGGAACGTGGGCCTGATGAACTGCGCGTAGGTCAGGCCGCGCCCGCACACGGCCGTCTGATATGAGAAGGTTCCAACGGCCTTCAACCCGCGCTGTACGGTCATCAGCCGGAACTCGCGCGCGAACTCGTCCGGGTCCAGGGCATCCAGCCCCTGCTCGCGCCTCTCATCCAGAAAGAATAGGCGGTGCGCGCGCACTTCGGCGAGCGAGGGAGATTCCGGCTGGCGGTCTAGCAGGAGCGATACCAGATCGTAGCTCGCCGGGCCCATGCGCGCGTCCTGATGATCGACTATGCGCATACGGTCGCGCGTGTCCACGATCAGATTCGAGGCGTGATAATCACGATGGCAGAGGAAGCGCGGGCGCGCGGACAACTCTGCGGCGATGTCGTTGATCTCCGTCTTCAGCTCGGCAGCCACGCCGTGCGACAGCTTCTCGCCGCGCAGGCTTCCGAAATAGTGTTCCAGAAAGAAGCCAAGCTCCCAGGCGAGCTTCGCCTCGTCGAAAGCAAGACGGCTGGCGATCGAATTAAGCTCGTAAGCCTTGGGGGTGGCCGCCTGTATACGCGCGATCAGGCTGATGGCCTGTTCCTTGTATCCTTCCGCCTCTTCCTCCGAGACGGACTCGTAGACCAGACGCAATTGCCTGTCGCCCAAATCTTCCTGCACGATGATTCCGCTGGCGGCTTCTACGTCCAGGATTTCGGGGACGGGCAGATCGGCCGCCGCGAAGAGGCGTGTGACATCCAGGAAAGGATGAAAGTCAGGGTCGAACGGTTCAGGATAGACGGCGGCGATGGCCGTTTGGCCGCGCTTCCAGGGGATACGAAAATACTCGCGCGTGGAGGCATCGGGCGTTAAGGCGTACATGTCCTCTCCGCAGCCCAGACCGACGCGCTCAAGATAGGCCGCGAGTCGCGCGCGCGCGGACGAATCGAATGCGTTTGAGGTGATCTGGGAAGCTAGACTCATGCGATGCCGCGCAAAGGGCTTTAGATATGCGCTTTCCAAAGAGCGGCGGGATGCCCGCCGTTCCAACTCCCGCCGTAAACATGCTACTTAGAAGCCTGGAATTGTATCACTGCCGCAGCGGCACGACAAAGTTATCTCCCCGAAAATCGCCACGCAGCGCTTTCGGCGGGCGCTCCTTTTCTCTAACAAGCGCGGCGCGCACCACCGCCGCATCCTCTATCACTTCGCCAGGCCCTATACGCACCCCGTCGCCGAGGATGGCCCGCCGGACTCGCGCGCCCGTCTCGACCGTGACATCGCTCCACAGAAGAGTCTCGCTGACATCCGCTTCGGCTGAAATACTACAGCGCTCGCCCACGTCCAGGTCTCTTCCCTGCTCGGACAGCAGCGCCAGGCTGATCTCCAGGTAACGCGGGATGGTCGAAAGCTCGTACCAGTTTCCGGCCGCGACGTGCGCGACCACGCGCTCGCCCGCTTTGATCGCCTGCGGGTACACGTCCGTCGTCGAATGAGAGAAGACGCCGTGCGGAATGTAGTCGAAGATTCGCGGCTCCAGAATTTGAATGCCCGTGAACATGAGCGGCGCGTCCGATTCCTTATCGGGGGCGTTATCGGACGCCAGGGGCGCTGGCATCCCTCCGAAGCCTTCGATCATCCCGTCGCGCGTCATGACTATACTGAAGCGCTCGCGCCTTGGGTTCGGGCGCAGTACCAGGGTCGCCAGCGCACGGGTGCGCCGGTGTGTCGCCAGGGCGTCCGAGAGGTTTATGTCCGTGATGATCTTGCCATTGATGACCACGAACGCATCGCCGTCGAGTAGGTGTCGCGCGTTATCCAGCGCCCCGCTCGTGCCCAGTATGACAGGCTCTTCTACATATCGCAGGCGCACGCCGTAGCCGCTCCCGTCGCCCAAAGATGCCCGCACGGACTCGGGCCGGTGATGAAGGTTGACGACCACGTCGCGAAAGCCGTACCGGCCCAGATACTCTGCGACATAGCCGACCAGGGGTCTTCCGAGAAAAGGGAGCGCCGGTTTCGTGCGATCCTCCGTCAAAGGCCATAGCCGCGTTCCATAACCGGCGGCCAGAATCATCGCGCGCATCTTTTTATCCTTATAGTCTACTGATGCCATTCCTCATAAGGATAATACTATAACGGAGCGTATTATCTGGAAACCGTCCCTCTATTCGGCGTTTAGATGTTTGGTATGACCAGGGGCTCTTGACTCCGCTTTAGTCTTTGACTTACTTTTGCTGCGCCTCACGCGTTCGCGGTGTTGCCTTTGAATGCCGCGTTTTCAACATAACCCGGACGACATTTTTCAAGCGTGCGGGCATTCATGCCTTAGGGTCTTAATATCTATCATAAGAGGTGAAGATGCGAAATCTCTTTGGGACTCTTCCGATACTGCTGGCTATCGTCTTGCTGTGCGTGGCGGAGGCTCGCGCCGATCCCGTCCAGATCACGGCCGGCTCCGCTTCGGTCGAAGGTATCAGCGGCGGGACTTTCACCTTCGTCGGCAACGGGTTTGCCCTGAGCGGCGGTTTGAGCCGTGGCCCTGGCGTCTGTAGCGGATGCACCGCCGGCCAGATGATGAATCTCAACACCGTCAACGCCGGCACAGACATACGCACGGGCCCTGCGGTCATCGGCGGCATCTCCTACGGTCGGCTCTTCTACGCTGGAAATCTGCACTTCGAGACCGGCAGCGTCATCATCCCGAACGAGTCCTCAAGTCTCTTCACCATCACCACCCCCTTTGAATTCCACGGCTTACTGTTCGGCTGCACCAATGACCAGATCAGCGGGTGTCTGCCCGGAAATCTTGTTTTTAATTCTTCGCTCGCGGGGCATGGAACGGCCATCGCAACCTTTACCAGTATTGATAACGGCTCGGCCGGGCGTCTCTATTTTTTAAGTGGCGTCAGGTATGACTTCGCGCCGGTCGCAACACCCGAACCGGCGACGATTGCGCTGCTCGGCACAGGGTTGGCGGGCATTGGCGCTGCCCTGCGCAGGAGACGCAAAAGTAAGCGGGAATAAATCTTCCTGATTCCGCGCCGGCCCGTAAAATCGACAGCCAGCTCAGGAGGCTTGCGAAGCGTCGCGCATGACTAGATCGAAAGTGCCGGGCGCGACCTTGCGAAAACGTCCGTTGCGGTTGAGCGAGACGGCGATGCTGATGGTCGGGTTATGGCCAGTGAAGTTGAAGCCGCCTTCGAGCAGACGATTATATATCTCGTTGACGTGCAGCGGCTCGTTCGCTTCCCTCAGGAGCATCGTCGTCGCCTGCGGGATCGTGCGATCCAGGAACCTATCGCTCTTGACCTCTATCTCGGACTTGACTGGAGGGATGTGATGGCGCGGCGTGATGGTTCTAGACGCAAAGACGGGTTTGGCGGCATCGCGCCGCATGGCCGCCTCGATCTCGGCGTCTGACGGAGCAGCGTTGACGGGCGCGGTGCTGGCGCTCAGGACGTTGGATAACAGGCGAAAG
>DASQYE010000069.1:0-6112 GCA_035639355.1 Pyrinomonadaceae bacterium | reverse complement strand
TGAGCCTTGTACTTAAACGGCGGCTGTACGCTCGCAACGTGACAAAGCGATACGGCTAACAATATGAAGAAGCGGAGCGGCGCTTTCATCGGGCGCATGGCTCAAAGCTATAACGGCGCGGCTTGACTAGAGCCGGACTTTGAACTGAAGAAGCGGGCAGGTACATAACAGGGCTAAACGTCTACGCAAAACCCCTGCGGTGGCGAGGCAAACGTCGGCTCGCCACCGCGGGAGCGCCGAAAGCGGAGTCCTCACGTAACGAACCGACCCTTGCATTACAGACGCCTTCATTAAAGCCTATGGCAGAAGGGAGAACTTTTGGTCGCCGCTTACGGGATTGCTTACCGGCACGGACTCCTCGCCGACGCTGGCCGCTCGCGCTCGCAGACGGCGGTCACGAGTGTCGCGCGGGTAATTCTTAATGGAAGGACAGGTGCATTCGTCGCCCGTCGGGTCTCTGGTGCCTATCTTCAGCACATCCGCTGGCGATGCTTCGTTACTCAGTTGGCCTGCCCCGTTAAAAACAAGGCTCAGCAAGTCTTCGGCCAGTTCTTCGGCGGCTACCTGCGCAGCGCTGCGCCGGGGCGGCGCTGCTACTAATCCTGCCTCGATCGCCTGGTTGGCCTCAGTCTTTTGCGATTTACGCCTGCTCGTATCGAAATAGTGTTCAAGAAAATCGAGCCAGGTCGTCTCATTGAATTTGTACTTCCTGTAATCTTCCAGAAACGGCCTATCGGTTACAGGACGAGACCACGGGAAGAAGACGGACAGACCGTGCGAGTATTGATAACCAGGCCCTGCGAAATCGGATTTGACGATTAATTTTTCATCCTTCCCAGGTGTCTCTTCTTCCAACTGGGCAATCACATTATCACAGTTGGCGATAATATCCTCCAACGTCGTCCGCGTTGGCCACGGCTCACTCTCAGCATCTTTACCGGGTGTGCCCGCGAACTCTCTGCATTTCCTGCTGAGACAAAAACAGAAGTCACGCAGGTCTGTGTAGTTCTCCTGCCAGTGGCTTTGCGATTCCCAATGAGCCAGCACGATGAAATCCCTTAGCAAAGGATTAGCTAAGCCTTCGCGGAGCGCCGCCGCTAACTTTCTGAGCGAATCTGTGATCTCCCTAACTTTGTTCAAGTTACTCAAGCACAAGTCGAAGGAGTAGCCGGCCAGAAGGAAGTCCAGGCTATTGTAATAACATAAGCTGAAAATATCGCGGAGCAATTCCTTGACATTTTCCTTCACCTTTTCGGTCTTTCCTTCCTTTTCCAGCTCCCTCTGATACTTAACGTTATTGAATATACGCATCAATATCTGGCGATAGGGCCAACTGCCGACGAAAGCGGGGCCCTGCGACGCAAGCATATAGTTGGCCGTGCCTTGCAGCTTGTCGTCTTGCAGCTCATAAGCTACCTCGAAAGAACTCACGGAGCAGCTATGAAAACTGACCAACTCGAACTCAGCGCCCTTCTTAAGATTTTTCTTGAAGTCGTTTAACAGGATGCCTAGGTCTTGCAAGGAAAGCGACTGCATGGCGGGGTTCTCATCGAATAGAAAAATGTCATTGCCGACGACCACACCGTGCCCGAGTATGAAAAGCATGTAACGCTTGGCCGGGTAAGACTCGCGGCAAAAGGTCAGGAAAGCCTCCAAAGACTCCCTCGGGTTTAGCTCTCTGGTTCCGTTGTTGGATTCATTACCGGCGGGCTTTTCGACGTCGCCAGCGGCCACGGGGGGCGCGACGCTTGTCCTGTCAAGCGGCGGCTCCGGCGGGTCGTATTTTATATGTTTTTTCGCTAAAGAGTCTCTGAGCCTCTTCCTGATCGGCTCGCCCCTTCGATCCTCTTGCCGGCCCTCTTGCTCTCTCCAGAGTTTGTCCTCGATCAAGTTGCTGACGAAAGGGTCGCGTTCATTAAAGCCGATAAACCCGACGTGCGGCTCGGGATTTCTCAGTTTCATAACATGGTTGACATCAAAGATGTGAGTCGGCGTTCCCTCGGGCTGAGGATCGAATTGCGCGATGACGTTGACCTCGTGATGAAACCCGGCTTGTTTAATGGCTTTGAGTTGCGAAACAATGCCGGGAGCAAGCGGATTGTCACTTGCCAAAAAAAACATCAGCGTCCATTCCCTTTCATCCTGCTTAGTCATTTGTAATTATCCTCCTTCTCTGTTGCGGAAAGATTAGAATTATGGGCTTGTCCCAACACAATCTCATCAACATGCTCCAGCTCAAGCCTCAAAGGATTCTACATCTACTTTAAATGTGTCCACGTCCCGGAATATAACAAGTGTAAAGGGAGGCTTCGGGCTAAACCGTGAAAATTAGTCGCCGTGGCCGGGCTGCTTACGCCTCCGGCTCGGCTGTCACTTTAAATCCGAGCCTTACAACTTCTGGATTAGTCGCGCGTGGAGACGGGGGTGTTATCCGAGAGCGGCATCGTTATGAAGAACGCTCACCAATAATGACGATTGAGCCCCGGCGTATGAGACTGACAGTAAGCCTATGGGCATAATGCTTGATATCTCAATCGACAAATCTCGCATTGAGAAGAAAGTTGTTTTCATTGGGTAAAGGGACACTAATGTTGGCGGAGGCGTGTAGGAATCGAACCTACCTGAGCCTGCTCTCACAGGCTCACAGACGGTTTTGAAGACCGCGCCGTTCACCAGAACAGATGCGCCTCCTCGGAAAAAGAGCCACGGGCGCGAGAAACCCTACGCGCCGCCGGGCCGGGCTGTCAAGAGGCGCGCGCCTCTTGCCCGGATGCCCCGCCCCACGCGCCGCAGTTTATGCACCTTTCCAAAAGGCACGCGACTGGTTTGACGGATCAGTCCCGGCACATTACCATCTCCTTCACACGCCAGTTTAATCGTCCCTTTGCAATCTATAAATCGATGAGGAAGTGAACCCACGATGGCAGAAGCGGAAGCGAAGGCGCAAGGTACAGTTGGCGAGACTACGGCCGCCGGGCTTGTGCGATATAGCGTCGCGGACGGCATTGCGCTCCTGACCCTGAATGATCCTCCTGCCAACACCTACACCTACGAGATGATGCAGGAGCTGGATCGCTCGATCCTAGCGGCGCGCATGGACGAAGACGTTCAAGTGATAGTCATAACGGGGGGCGGCGAGAAGTTTTTCTCGGCGGGCGCGAACATTCGCACTCTCTCGGAGATGACGCCGACCTTCAAATACTTTTTCTGTCTCCATGCCAACGAAACGCTCTCGCGCCTTGAGCAGACGCCGAAGCTAGTGATCGCGGCCCTGAACGGCCACACGGTCGGCGGCGGCCTTGAGGTGGCGATGGCCGCAGACCTTCGCCTCGCGCGCAAGGGGGCGGGCAAGATGGGCCTGCCCGAAATCTCGCTCGGCGTTCTTCCGGGCACGGGCGGCACGCAGCGTCTGGTCCGCATCGTCGGCAAATCGCGCGCCATAGAGCTGATGACCACGGGCGAGCTGTTCGACTTCGAGCGCGGCCGGGAGCTGGGGCTCATCAACCACATCTACGAGGCCGAGACGGGCGAGCAGTTCATGGAGCAGGTGATGGATTACGCACGACGGTTCACGCTGCCCCAAAAGGCCGCCCGCGCCGTCGGCCGCATCAAGCGCAGCGTCCAATCGGGCGCGGAGATTCCGTTTGAGTACGCGTTGGCCCTTGAACGCGAGCTTCAACAGCAGCTCTTCCAATCGGAAGACGCAAGGGAAGGACTCGACGCCTACGTCGAGAAGCGCAAACCACAGTTTAAAGGGAGATAGAGGTCGGAGTTTAGAATAGAGAGACCGGCGACCGGCCGGTGACTGGCCGGTGGCCCCTCGCCTCTAAAACCCCCGGAGACTTATGACATACGATAACATCAAGGTCGGATACGAGGCGGGCATCGCCACCATCACGCTCGACCGTCCGGAGAAGCTGAACGCTTTTGTGGGGCACATGAGGCGCGACTTGGCCCAGGCTCTTGAGCGTACGGGCAGCGCGCAGGACGTGCGCGTCGTCATCATCACGGGCGCAGGGCGCGGCTTCTGCGCGGGCGCGGATGTCGCCTACATGGCCGAGCTGATGGAGCGGCAGGACGTTGACGAGTTCACGCGACTCCTCGGCGCGGGTCGCCGCGTGCTGACCGCCATTCGCCAGATGACGAAGCCCGTCATAGCCTCCGTCAACGGCCCTGCTTACGGCGCTGGCTTCAACCTGGCGCTCTGTTGCGACCTTCGCATCGCGTCCGAGTCGGCGTCCTTCAGCCAGTCGTTCGTCAAAGTGGGCCTGCACCCGGACTGGGGCGGAACCTACTTTTTGCCGCGCGTTGTGCCCACGAACCTCGCCTGTGAGATGTTTTTTCTGGGCGACGCGATCGATGCCGGGCGTGCTCTTCAACTCGGCCTTGTCAACAGGGTCGTGCCGGACGACGCGCTTGCAGGGGAAACGCGAAAGCTGGCCGAGCGGCTGCGGGATGCGCCATACAGGTCAATCGCGGCGGCCAAACACGCCGTCTATATGAGCGAAGAGTCGAACCTGGAGCGAATGCTGCAATACGAAACTGAGGCGCAGCTTCAGTGCTTTCAATCGGAGGAGGCGCGCAAGCGCGTGCGCGCATTCTTAGAGCGCCGCGACGCCGCACGCCCTTCCCTCCAAAGAGCCTGAGCACGCAAAGAGAGATGTAGCAGACGCGCCGGGACTATTCGGTACACCAGATGAGACTCTTCGACAAAATCGCGCTCATCACGGGCGGCGGGCGGGGGATAGGGCGCGCCATCGCCTTCGCATTTGCGCGCGAGGGGGCGCGCGTGTGCGTAGTCGCGCGCACCGCTTCGGAGGTCGCGCGCGTCGCCTCGGAAGTCGAAAAGGAGTGCGGGGTCGAAGCCGTCTCCTTCGCGTGCGACGTGTCGGACAAGGAGAGCATCTCGCGCGCGTTCGCTTTCCTGGCGGAAAAGTTCGGGCGCGGCCCGGACATACTCGTCAATAACGCGGGCATTGCCGAAAGCGCGCCGCTCGTCAAAACCGGCGACGACCTCTGTCAGCGACATCTGAGCGTAAATCTCTCTGGCACGTTCTACTGCACGCGCGCCGCTCTGCCCTCGATGCTTGCCAAAGGGTGGGGCCGCGTCATCAACATCGCTTCGGTCGCGGGCAAGACGGGAGCGCCCTATATCTCGGCTTACTCGGCATCGAAGCACGGCGTGCTCGGCCTGACGCGCTCCGTAGCGCTCGAAGTTGCTATGAAAGGCATCACGGTCAACGCCATCTGTCCGGGCTATGTCGAGACGGATATGACGACACACGCGGTTGAGAACGTCACGGCCCATACGGGCAAGAGCGTGGATGAGGCGCGCCGTATAATCGAGGGTATGAGCCCGCAGAATCGCCTCATCACGCCGGAAGAGGTCGCCGCGCTGGCTCTTCTACTGGCCTCCGACGAAGGGCGCGGCATCAACGGCCAGGCGATCAACATAGACGGCGGCAGCGTACTCTTTTGACGGTTTTGGATTTTGGATTTTGGATTGGCGAGCGACTTGCATTGAAAGCCTCGCTTACGAGATTCAAGACCGACGGAAAGCGTTAATCTAAAATCCAAAATCTAAGATCCAAAATGGGACTTCGTTTCATCAATCCTGAATCGCTCGGGCCGGCGCGCGGCTATTCCAACGGAGTCGTCGCGCCGCCGGGCGGGAGGCTGCTTTTCATCGCGGGACAGGTCGCCTGGGACGAGCGCCAGAAAATCGTCAGCTCTGATTTCGCAGAGCAGTTCGAGCGTGCGCTCTTTAACCTGATCGCCGTCGTCCGCGAGGCCGGCGGAGAGCCCGCCGAGATCACTCGACTGGTCATCTACGTCACGGACAAAAGGGATTACATGGCGGCGCGGCACGAGTTGGGCGTGCGCTGGCGCACACTGATGGGTCGCCATTTTCCGGCCATGTCGCTCGTAGAGGTCGCGGGCCTTCTCGAAGACGATGCGAAAGTAGAGATCGAAGGAATGGCCGTACTACAGTAACGAGTGGCAAGATAAAAACTTGTCTTTCGCATAAATGCTTGTCCTTCGCTTGTCACTCGTCACTCGTCACTAATCACTGCTTTTATGGAGCCGAAAAGTTTTCTATACCAGGAGCGCG
>DASQYE010000068.1:0-3498 GCA_035639355.1 Pyrinomonadaceae bacterium | reverse complement strand
CGCGCCGCGCTCTTTCAAGTGCGAAGAGAGCGCGTCCCAGCTATCGGGCGCGTAGCCGAGGCGAAACAATTTCCGCGTCTCGTCCGCGATGGTGCGGCCCGCCAGATACTCACGGGCCGCGTGCGCCTCCGCGCCGCCCTGCTCCAACTGCGCCTCCCACCACGAAAGCGCCCAGGAGTTCATCTCTATGATCTCGTCCGCGTCGCGCCGCCGCGCTTCGTATCGCTTATCCTCCTCCATCGCCGGAAGCTGAACGCCGGCCTTCCCGGCCACGATCTTGACGGCTTCGGGAAACGTCACGCGCTCGATCTCCATCACGAAACTGAACACACTCCCGCCTTTACCACATCCGAAACAGTAGAAGATGTCTTTGGCCGGGTTGACAGAGAAGGACGGCGTCTTCTCCTGGTGAAAGGGGCAGCACGCCATCCAGTTCGCGCCCTTCTTCTTCAAGGAGACGTAGTCCTGTATGACGCGCACTATGTCTGCCTGGCGTCTCAGATCGTCGATGAATGTTTGCGGAAAGCGCATCGTCTTTGGACCGGACAAACTCTTTTGAGGCTTACTCGGATAGGGCTGAGGCCAGCTCTCGTAATAGCCCAGCGCCATCGCCGCGCCACGCGCTGCCGTGCATACAGGCGAGCGTGAGGGGTTGTGTCGAAGCGAGGCGCTCAAGCATCTCTCCAGCGTACTTAGTGTGCGAGAAGTAGTCCATCTGGTGGCGGAACGCTTCGCTCGAACCTAGAATGTCCGACTCCGTGAGCGCAACGTCGCCCGTGCCGGGCTGTGTGAAGAGGTCGCCGCAGAGAAGCGTTCGCGTACTCGTCTCCATCAGGAAGCCGCATTCCCAGGCGTGCGGCAGGTGCGGCGCGTCGAACCATTGGACGCTATGACGGCCTAGCGATAGTGTCTCGCCGTCGCCGAGCGCGCGCGGAGGACGATCGGCCAGGTCTTCTATAGAGACGAGCGCCGCGACCCGTCCGCAGAGCGGCGCGGCCTGGGGCGCGACCGCCAGCCATTCGTTGAGCGATCCGCATTCGTCCGCCTCTACGTGCGAGAAGGCGACGTGGCGCAGCCGCTCGACCGGCATCAGGCTCGCCACCGCCTCGCGCACGAGCGGGAACAGCTTGCGCGGGCCCGTGTGGAACAGCAGCGGCTCGTCATCCATGACGAGGTACTGGTTGAAGGAGAAGCCACCCGGCACAACCGAGAGCGGCGTGTTGATGCGATAGATGCCGTCGGCAATCTCTTGAACGTTCGTGCCCGATTGCGTGTTCGTGATGCTCATGTCCGTAACCCTCACTCCAATCGTTAATAGTAAAGCTTCTTTTGAGAAGGCCGTTCGCCGCCCGCCCCTATTCATTCTCACTGTCTTAGCTCGACGACGGTCGCGCCCGCGCCGCCCTGATCGGGTGGTGCGGCCGAGAAGCGTTCGACGTGCGGGTGGCCGTTGAGCAGCTTGGCGATGGCTTTGCGCAGCGCGCCCGTCCCGTGACCGTGCACTATGCGAACCCGGCTCATGCTGTTGAGGAACGCTTCGTCCAGAAACTTGTCCGCTTCGTCAACGGCCTCGTCCGTCGTGCGGCCTATGAGGTTGATCTCGGCGCGCGCGTCCGGCTCGTGCTCGCTCAAGCGAATCTCAGTCCCGCGCGAGATGTGCAGGCGCGCCCCGCGCCCTGTCTGTGGCGGCGGCCCCGGCGCTTCTACCAGCTCAAGGTTAGAGACCTTTTCTCTGAAGCGCAAAGATTTGACGCGAACTTCCGCTTCGTCGCCGTTCAACTTGTCCACGATGCCTATCGACCCGAAGGAGAGCAGCCGGACGTTGTCTCCGACCCTGATGTCACGCCCCGAGATGGTGCGCGGCGTAGGCCGTGTTTCGCTCGATGTTTCTGCTTCGGCGGGCGAATCGAAATCCACGACCTGTCCATCGCGCACTACGCGTACGGGCCGTGGCGCGCGGCGCGCGTGCTCGCTTTTCTGGGACGAGGCGGCAGCGGCAGCGGCGCGTGCGGCGCGCTGCGCTTCGCGTTTCAATTCGGCGGCCCGTTTCTGCGCTTCGCGCTCGACGCGCGCACGCTCGGCCGCGTCCTCTACTTTGGAGACCAGCTCGCGCGAGCGCCGCTCGAACTCTTCGACGGCCGCCGAAAGCTCGCGCTCGAAGGCAGCCTGGCGCTCGCGCTCGCGGCGCGCGGCCTCCACGCCGAGCGATGCGTATTTGTCGGCGACCGCCGTGCGCTCCTCCTCCAATGCGCGGCGCAAGGATTCGGCCTCCTCGGCCTCGCGCTTGATACGGCGCAGGTACGTGGCGGCGTCGCGCGCAGACGCGTTGACGTGCCCGGACGCAGCGCCCACGATCTCTTCTGGGAAACCGAAGCGGCGCGCGATCTCCAGTCCCGAGGATGAGCCCGCGATGCCTACGAGCAGCCTGTAGGTCGGCTTAAGGCTCTTCTCGTCAAACTCGACGCTAGCGTTGACGACCGCTTCTTCGTTCGCCGCGTACATCTTAAGGCCGCTGTAGTGAGTCGTCGCCAGCACGTGAGCGCCGCACGCGCGGCGAAAGTGATCGACTACCGCGACGCCCAGCGCGGAACCCTCTTCCGGGTCTGTCCCCGTGCCGACCTCGTCCAGGAGCACAAGCGCGGGCGCTTCGCACAGCTCGATCATGCGGCCGATATTGGCGACGTGCGAGGTGAAGGTCGAAAGGTTGGCGGCGAGCGACTGGTGATCGCCTATGTCGGCGAGCACCGAGGCGTAAAAGGGTATGCGCGCGTGCCGCGCGGGGACGGGCAAACCCGAAAGAGCCGCCAGCGCAAGCAGGCCCGCCGTCTTCAACACTACGGTCTTGCCGCCCGCGTTCGCGCCCGAGATGACCATCACGGGGTGCTCGCTATCGAGCGAGAACGAGACGGGAACGACCGCGCCGCCCGTCGAGCGCAGGTTCTCTTCGAGCAGCGGGTGGCGCGCTTCCGTCAATTCGAGCGTCCCGCTCTCGTTGATCTCGGGGACAACGCAACCGAAGCGCAGGAGAAAAACTGCCTTTGCGCCGACGAAGTCCAGCTCGGCGACGGCGCGGGCCGCCAAAGCGAGCGCGGGCATCTCCGCTCGCAACTCTTCCGTAAGCCCAAAGAGGATACGGTGAATCTCGCGCTCCTCGGTCTCGCGCAGCGCCTGCAAATCGTTGTTGGCGTCGATGGTTTCCAGCGGCTCTATGAAAAGGGTCGCGCCCGAGGAAGAGACGCCGTGCGCGACGCCCTGCACGCGGCCGCGATGATCGGACTTGACCGGAATCACAAAGCGGTCGTTTCTGACCGTCACCAGCTCGTCCTGAATCGCAGCCTCGCTTCGTCGCATCAAGCCTTCGAGGAAACGCGTGATGGAAGAGCGCAGGCGCGCTATCTCGTGTCGTATGCGCGCTAATTCCGGGCTCGCGCGATCGTCCAGCTCGCCGCTCGGCAGAATCTTTGACGAGACGCGCGCCGCCAGGCTGTGCAGCTCGCG
>DASQYE010000067.1:0-15298 GCA_035639355.1 Pyrinomonadaceae bacterium | reverse complement strand
CGTGGCGAGCCTGCTCTTCGAGGTGAGCGCGACAGACCCCATCACCTTCGGTGGTGTCGCGCTCCTGGCCGCGCTGGTGGCGCTCGTGGCCTGCTATATCCCTGCGCGCAGGGCGACGCGCGTCGATCCCATGATCGCGCTCCGTTACGAATAAGGCGCTCGAAAGATTAGGGCGGAAAATTTTGAAAAGCTCTTTATCTCTCAACTGGGTGACAGAGATGAGCGGGACTTGAAAATCGGCCGGGAGACACTTCTCTCCGAAAAGAGGCGGCTATGATGAGCACATTCTGGCAAGACCTGCGGTACGGCGCACGAATGCTGTTGAGGAAGCCGGGCTTTACGGTTGTGGCCGTCATCACCCTGGCTTTAGGCATCGGCGCTAACACGGCCATCTTCACGGTCGTCAACGCGGTGCTGCTGCGCTCGCTCCCTTACGCGCAGCCCGAGCAGCTCGTCCGCATCGGCGGGACAAATCTACAGAGAAACAAGACGCTCGGCACGCTGAGCCCGCAGGACTTCTACGATTGGAGAGACCGCAATACGGTCTTCGAGAGCATCGCGGCCTACGATAGCTGGTCGCCTTCTTTGACGGGCACGGGCGAGCCCGAGAGATTGGCTGCCGGTCGCGTCTCTTCAAGCTTCTTCAACGTGCTCAAGGCCGAGCCCGCTCTCGGTCGCGCTTTTCTTCCCTCCGAAGAACAGCGCGGCAATCATCTGGTCGCTATCCTCAGTTATGGTCTGTGGCAGCGACGCTTCGGCGCAGACGCGGGCTTGGTGGGCCGCACCATCATGCTCAACGGAGCCGCCTACACGGTTATCGGCGTCATGCCTAAAGGTTTCGAGTCGCCGCAATTCTCCGGCATCGGCTTTGAACAGCCCGAACTGTGGGCTCCCTTCGCGCCAGACCTCTCGCAGTGGTCGCGCAGCGGTCGCGCCGTCGATGCGGCCATCGCGCGTCTCAAGCCCGGCGTCACTACAGAACAGGCGCAGGCCGAGATGCACCTGATCGCCCGCCAGCTACAGCAGCAGTACCCGGAAGACAATGCCGGCGAAGATGTCACCATCGCCTCTTTACACGGACAGCTGGTCGGAAAGATACGTTCGGCGCTGATGGTCTTTCTGGTCGCCGTCGGGTTCGTGCTGCTGATAGCGTGCGCCAACGTGGCGAATCTATTGCTGGCGAGGGCCGCCGTGCGGCAGAGGGAGATGGCGATTCGCACGGCGCTCGGCGCTGGTCGCTACAGAATCGTTCGACAACTCTTGACGGAGAGCGTGCTGCTGTCCGTGGTCGGCGGCGTGCTGGGCCTGCTTCTGGCCCTGTGGGCGACGGATTATCTGGTCGCGCTCGGTTCCGATTCGATTCCGCGTCTCGGCGCAATCACCCTGGACATGCGCGTGCTGGGGTTCACGACGGCTCTGACGCTTCTGACTGGCGTAGCTTTCGGACTCGCGCCCGCGCTTCAGTCGTCCAATCCAGACTTGAACGAGACGCTCAAGGAGAGCGGCAGGACTTCTACGGGCGGAACGGGTCGCCAGCGATTGCGTAGCCTCCTGGTGGTCTCGGAAATCGCTCTCTCTTTGCTGCTGTTGATCGGGGCGGGACTTCTGTTGAAGAGTTTCCTGCGGCTTCAAAGGGTCGATCCGGGTTTCGATCCGCATGGCGTGCTCACGATGTCCGTCTTTCTTCCCGGCACGAAGTATCCGGAGGAGAGCCAGCACGTGGCCTTCTTCGATCAGGTGCAGGAGCGCGCCGCGTCGCTTCCGGGCGTCGAAGCCGTCGGCATGGTGAGCAATCTTCCCGTGAGCGGCAACTTCGATACGGTCTCTTTCTACATAGAGGGCAGGCCCGCGCCCGCGCCTGAGAATGTTCCGGACCTGGAACGCTACACGATCAACTCCGACTACTTTCGCGCAATGGGTATAGGGCTGCTCTCGGGTCGGCCCTTCGGCCCCGAAGACAGAGCGGGCGCTCTTCCCGTAGCTATCGTCAGCGAGACGGCGGCCCGGCGCTTCTGGCCGGGCGAGAGCCCGCTCGGCAAACGTATCAGGACGAATAACGTCGAGAGCCCCGAAAACCCCTGGCGCACAATCGTCGGCGTGGTCGGCGATGTCAGGCATTACGGATTGGACATCGCCCCGGAGCCGCAATTCTATCTCCCGCACAGGCAGAATCCGACGCAGTTTATGACCCTGGTCGTGCGCAGCGCCAATAACCCTGAGAGCCAGATCGCGCCCGTGCGCGAACAAATTTGGGCCATAGACAAGGATCAGCCCGTTTTCGGCGTCAAGACGATGGAGAGCTTCGTGGCCGAATCCATCGCGCCGCGTCGCTTTACGATGCTGCTGCTCTCGCTCTTCGCCGGCGTCGCCTTGCTGCTCGCGATCATCGGCCTGTACGGCGTGATGAGTTACGCCGTCACGCAGCGCACGCACGAGATAGGCGTTCGCATGGCCTTGGGCGCGCAGGGCGGTGACGTGTTGAAGATGATCGTCGGCCATGCCATGACGCTCGTCGTGGTCGGCGTGGTCGCGGGGCTCCTGGCGGCCTTCGCCCTGACCCGCGTGATTGCAAGCTTTCTATACGGCGTGAGCGCCACAGACCCCTGGACGTTTGTCGGAGTGCCGCTACTTTTGTGCGCGGTCGCGGCCGCCGCCAGCTACATACCTGCGCGACGGGCGACGAAGGTTGATCCGATGGTAGCGCTGCGCTACGAGTAGGAGGGCCGGAAGTGATGGGAACTCTCTTGCAGGATTTGCGATACGGTCTGCGAATGCTTCTGAAAAGCCCTGCTTTCACGGCCGTCGCAGTGCTCGCCCTGGCTTTAGGCATAGGGGCCAACACGGCCATCTTCACGGTCGTCAACGCGGTGCTGCTCAAGCCGCTGCCCTATCCGCAGCCCGAGCGTGTAGTGAGGCTGTGGGGCACTAACACTCAGCAGAGCGTGCCAAGTGGAGCGGGCGAGTATTACGATTTCAACATCTCTACCAACGACTTCGCGGACTGGCGCGCTGCGAACCACGTCTTTGAATCGATCGCCGTCTTCAGCAGCTTCGGCAGCGTCACTCTAACGGGAAGAGACGAGCCCGTGCGCCTTAGATGCCCCGTAGTATCGACCGAATTCTTCAACGTGCTCGGCGTCCATCCGGCACTCGGCCGCTTCTTTCTTCCCGAAGAAGAGCAGCAGGGCAAGCATCGCGTCGTGGTCTTGAGCTACGGGACGTGGCAGAGCCGTTTCAACGCCGACCCTAACATCGTCGGACAGACGCTGACGCTGACCGGCAATAGCTACACGGTCGTCGGGGTCGCGCCGAAGGATTTCGAGCACCCCAGGCCCAACCCTGCCGCCGAGCCCGAGATGTGGAGACCCGTAGCGCTTGAGCTTGAGCCGGGCGAGCGAAATAACCACTGGCTGCATGCCATCGCGCGCCTCAAGCCGGGCGTGACGGTCGAGCAGGCGCAGGCCGAGATGAATCTCATCAACGGACAATTGGAGCGGCAGTATCCGGACTCCAATACGGGCCGTGGCATCCGTCTCGGCTCGCTGCACGATTCCATGGTGGGAAATATTCGCTCCGCTTTAAGCGTGCTGTTCGGGGCCGTCGGCTTCGTGCTGCTGATAGCTTGCGCCAACGTGGCGAATCTACTGCTTGCGCGTTCCTCTACGCGGCAGAGAGAGATGGCGATTCGCACTGCCCTGGGCGCGAGCCGCTTGCGCGTCATCCGTCAACTCCTGACGGAGAGCGTTTTGTTGTCGCTTATGGGCGGCGCGCTCGGGATGCTGATCGCGTTGTGGGCGACCGACTTGCTGGTGGGTTTAAGCGGTGGAGAGATACCGCGTCTCGGCGCGATAGGTGTTGACGGGCGGATGCTCTTGTTCACTGCGATGGTGTCGCTCCTGACCGGCATCGTCTTCGGCCTCGCACCGGCGCTCGAAGCCTCAAGGCCGGACTTGAACGTCTCGCTCAAGGAAGGCGGGCGGGTCGCTACGGGCCGCGGGCGGCAGCGATTTCGCCAGGCGCTCATCGTCTCCGAGGTGGCGCTCTCGCTTGTGCTTCTGGTCGGCGCGGGCCTGATGATGAAGAGCTTCTGGCGGTTGCAACACGTCGAGCTGGGCTTCAATCCCGATAACCTGCTCGTGATGGACATGGCGCTGCCTCAAACTCGTTATCCTGAAAGGAGCCAGGCGGCCCTCTTTCAGCAGCGGCTCGTAGAGCGCATCAACGCTCTGCCCGGCGTCGCCTCGGCCGCCTCCGTGAGCATACTGCCCTTGAGCGGCGGAAACTCCTGCGACGGGACGACCATAGAGGGGCGCGCGGCGGCTTCCCCCGCCGATATACCGTGCGTAGAGGTACGCGATATCAGTCCCGGCTACTTTCGCACGATGGGCGTACCGCTGCTTCGCGGGCGCGCCCTGGACGAGCATGACAACGCGGACGCGCCTCCGGTCGTCGTCGTCAACGAGAGCTTCGTGCGCCGTCTCTTTCCCGGCGAAGACCCTATAGGCAAGCGCATCAACCACAGCGCGCCGGACGGGCCGCAGGTCTGGCGCGAGATCGTCGGCGTGGTCGGAGACATAAGGCACTTCGGCCCGGACTCGGAAGCCCGCCCTGAGTTCTACCAGCCGCAGATGCAAGCGCCCAGCTGGGGAACGGCGCTCGTGGTGCGCTCCAGTTCCGACCCGACGAATCTAGCCGCAGCCATTCGCGGCGAGGTGCGCGCGATGGACAAGGATCTGCCCCTTTATAACTTGAAGAGCATGGGAGAGCTGGTCTCGGAATCGGTCGCGCAGCCGCGCTTTCGCACGCTGCTGCTCGCCCTCTTCGCAGCGGTGGCGCTTCTGCTCTCTGCCACGGTGCTCTACGGCGTGATGAATTACTGGGTCACGCAGCGCACGCGCGAGATAGGCGTGCGCATGGCCCTGGGCGCGCAAAGCCGGGACGTGCTCAGGATGGTCGTGGGCCAGGGGATGGTGCTGGCTGTGATCGGCGTAGGGGTCGGAATCGTCGCAGCCTTCGCCTTGACGCGCGTCATCAACAACCTGCTCTTCAACGTGAGCGCCACAGACCCCTGGACGTTTATCGCCGTGCCGCTCGCTTTGTGCGCCGTCGCCTTTGTGGCGAGCTACATACCGGCGCGACGGGCGACGAAAGTAGACCCGATGATTGCGCTGCGTTACGAATAAGGAAGCGGGGAGATGAAAAGGCTCAGGCGAATGGTTTATCGAAAGGTGAACGGCGGTCGCAAAGCGGCGGCGCTCCGCCTTTCGCCCGCGCGCCTGCTGCTTGTCGAAGAGATCGCAGCCCTTTGCGCGATGCTCGGTTTCTGGCTCGGCGGCGGCGGCTTGCGCTCCGGTCTGGCGGGAGCGGCCACGGCCCTTGGCCTCACGGGCCTGTTGCTGGCGATGGTCTTGCGTCGCGTCTCGAACGTGATCGACCGTCGCTTCCTGCAAGAGAAGTACGACGAGCAGCGCATACTTGCAGACCTGGGCCATGCCGCCCGCGCCGTGACCACCATCGAGCAGCTCTTCAAGCTGGTCGTCGATAATATTCAGGACGCGCTCCACACAGAGAACGTCTCGATCTTCGTCCGCGACGATGCCTCCGGCAATTACGTCTGCGGCATCAACGCGCCGCACATCTTCTCTCCACAGGCTTCCCCTGCGCGCCCGCTCTCGCTTGAGCGCGATGCCTTCGTCGTCAGGCGTTTGAAGAAGCTCGGTATCCCGCTCGGCGTGGGCCCGAAGGATTTCGAGGTCTGGGCACAGGCGCTCGCTTCCGACACCTCGGCGCGGCGCGAGGCGCGCGAGGACGAAACGGACGTGCTGCGGCAGATCAACTCGCGGCTGCTCGTGCAGATCATGATGAAGGACGAGCTGGTGGGCATCATCTCGCTCGGCCCCAGGATAGGCGACAAGCCCTACTCGCCCGAAGACAAGCGCATGTTGATGGCGATCGCGGGGCAGATGGCCTTCATCATCGAGAACGCGAAGCTGGTGCAACGCATGGTCGAGGAAGAGCGGCTGCGGCGCGAGCTGAGCGTGGCGACCGAAGTGCAGCGCCGTCTCTTTCCGGCGCACCCGCCCGAGGTCGCTTCCCTTGAGCTTGCGGGTTTCTGTCAACCGGCGCGCGAGGTCGGGGGCGACTACTACGATTTCCTCAGCTTGGACGACGGCCAGATAGGGCTAGCGGTCGCGGATGTCGCGGGCAAGGGAATCTCTGCGGCGCTTTTGATGTCAACCGTGCAGGCCAGCTTACGCAGCCAAGCGATCGCTGCGCGCGGCACGCTCTCCGATCTGGTCTCGACCATGAATCGACTGATGTACAGCTCGACCGGGGCTGAGAGCTACGCGACCTTCTTCTACGCGCAGTTCGACGAGCTATCGCGCCGTCTCACCTATGTCAACGCCGGGCACAATCCTCCTTTTCTCATGCGGCCGCGAAGGGAAGCGCGCGCCGAGGGCGAAGACTTGCAGACGGCTCCCGCTTACGCCGCGCGCCGCCTGCGAGCCTCGATTCCGGTTGCGAGAGGCGAAGCGCCGGGGGCTGCTTCGGCTGCTGCTGCTGCCGTGTTGGAGGCTCCGAGCGACGAACTTTCGGACGCCTCTTTCGCCGAAGAGTCTTGCCTGCGATTGACGGGAGGCGGCCCCGTGATCGGCGTCTTTCGCAGCTGCGTCTACGAACAGGAGAGCGTCCAGTTACGAAGCGGCGATGTGCTGCTCGCCTACACGGACGGCGTGACCGAAGCCTTCAACCAGGAGGGCGAAGAGTTCGGAGAAGAACGTTTAGAGGAGTTGCTGCGAGCATCGCTGCACCTTTCGGCCGAAGAGGTGCGTGACCGCCTCGTGCGGGGCGTGCGCGACTGGTGCACGGGCGCGCCGCAGCACGACGACCTGACTTTCATTGTCCTCAAGGTGAAGTAGAAAGCGCCGGGCTCGCGCTGCTTCTGTCCCGCGGCCTGCGCTTTGCGCGAGAAGTTTTATACGTGCCGCTTCGACACAAGCTTTCCGAGAGAGAGGGATAGCTTGTGCGCCGGCCCGTATCCGTAAGAAAGCCTAAAAGGGGTGATGCGATGAGAACATTGATCCAGGACTTGCGTTACGGCGCTCGCATGCTGGTGAAGAATCCCGGCTTCGCTTTAATAGCGATCCTTGCGCTGGCGCTCGGCATAGGGGCCAACAGCGCCATCTTCACGGTCGTCAACGCGGTGCTGCTCAAGCCCCTGCCTTACGCGAACGCTGACCGAATCGTCTGGATCGAAGCCGTCAATCCGACGCAGGGCATCATCCGCAGCAACAGCTCGCCGCCGGATTTCGCCGACTGGAAAAACCAGAGCCAGGTCTTTGAAGAGATGGCCGCATTCGTCACGGGCGGCGCGATCCTCTCCGGGGGCGCGGGGCCGGAGCGTGTGCCTGCATCCTTCGTTACGGCCAATTTCTTTTTGGTGCTCGGGGTAAAACCTGCCATGGGGCGAGAGTTTCGCGCAGAGGAAGACCGCCCCGGCGCAGAGTCCGTAGTCGTCATCAGCCACGGGCTCTGGCAGCGTCGCTACGGCGCAGACCCTAAGGTTATCGGCAGCCAGATCAACACCGGCGGCGAGAGCGCCACCGTGATCGGAGTTATGCCCGCCGGCTTTGAGTTCATAGAGCCCGTTGATTTGTGGCGGCCCCTCGCCGTCGATGCCGGGGCGGAGCGCCGCGACAATCGCTATCTTCAGGTGGTGGCTCGCCTCAAGCCGGGCGTCTCGCTGGAACAGGCGCAATCACAGTTGAACACCATCACCGAACGGCTCGGCCAGGCTTATGTCGATACGAACTCGAACTGGTCTGCGAAGCTGACGCGGCTGCACGATCTGGTCGTGGAGGATGTGAGGCCCGCGCTTCTTCTCTTGCTCGGGGCCGTCGGCTTTGTCTTGCTTATCACCTGCGCCAACGTGGCGAACCTGCTTTTGGCGCGTGCCGCCGGGCGTCAAAAAGAGATCGCCGTGCGCTCGGCTCTGGGCGCAAGCCGCCTGCGCGTCGTTCGGCAGCTTCTCACGGAAAGCCTGCTTCTGTCGGCGCTGGGCGGAGGGCTGGGCCTTCTGCTGAGCGTCTGGCTGACGGATCTTCTGGTCTCGATCAGCCCGCCCGGCTCGCCGCGCCTTGACGAAGTCGGTCTGGACGGTCGCGTCCTCGGCTTCACTCTACTGGTGACGTGCCTGATAGGGTTGCTGTTCGGTCTGGCTCCGGCCTTGCAGGCTTCGCGCCTGAATCTGAACGAAGCGCTCAAGGAGGGCGGCAGGAGCTTCTCCGAAGGCTGGCGGCGAAACCGTCTTCGCAAGGCGCTGGTCGTCACAGAGGTCGCCCTCTCCTTGATGCTTCTGGTCGGGGCGGGCCTCCTGATTAAAAGCTTCGTGCTTTTGAAAGAGACCGATCCGGGCTTTAGTCCGAACAACGTGTTAACGATGCGGATCGGTCTTCCGTCGTCCAAGTATAAGGGGAGACAGAAGGCGGAGTTCTTCCAGAGGCTGACCGAGCAGGTCTCGACGCTTCCGGGTGTCGAGTCTGCGGGCGCGACCTTGAGCCTGCCGCTCGGCGGAAGCAGCCTCTCCGTCGGCCGCTCCTTTATCCCGGAGGGGCGACCGCTCACGCCCGCCGAATCCATGAACGCGGCCTACTTCGTGGCGACGCCCGGCTACTTTCGCACGATGAAGATTCCGCTCGCTTCGGGACGCACATTTACCGAGCGCGACACGAGCGATGCGACGCAGGTCATAGTGGTCAATGAAACCCTGGCCCGTCGCGTCTTTCCGGGTGAAAGCGCCGTCGGAAAACGCATCAGGGTGTGGCGCGACGAGGATTTCGCGCGCGAGATCATAGGCGTCGTGGGCGACACGAAAGCCTATGCGCTGGACGACGAGCCCGGCCCGCAGATGTACGTGCCGCACGCGCAAGACCCCGGTTGGGGAGGCATGTCGCTGGTGGTTCGCACGACGACTCAGCCTACGGCCCTGACCTCTGCGGTGCGCGCCGCTGTCCTCTCGATAGATAAGGATCAGCCTGTCTTCAATATCAAGACGATGGAGGACGTGGCCGCCGCTTCGGTCGCCAACCGTCGCGTCTCCATGTTCCTGCTCAGCGTGTTCGCCGGGCTGGCGCTGCTTCTGGCGGCCCTGGGCGTCTACGGCGTGATCTCTTACTCGATCGCGCAGCGCACGCACGAGATAGGTCTGCGCATGGCCCTGGGCGCGCGCCGTAGCGACGTGCTCAAGCTCATCTTGAAACAGGGAATGGGGCTTGTGCTCGTCGGCGTCGGCGTCGGCCTGGTGGCGGCCTTCCTGCTCACGCGCGTGATGGCGAGCCTGCTCTACGAGGTGAGCGCCACAGACCCGCTGACCTTCACGGCGGTCGCGCTCATCTTGAGCGCGGTGGCGCTCGTGGCCTGTCTTATTCCTGCGCGCCGCGCGATGCGTGTCGATCCGATGGTAGCGCTTCGTTACGAATAGAGGAGGCAGGAGATGGGAATACTCTGGCAAGATTTGCGGTACGGGGCGCGGATGCTGCTCAAGCGGCCCGGCTTCACGCTCATCGCCGTCGTGACGCTCGCGCTCGGGATAGGCGCGAACACGGCCATCTTCTCCGTAGTCAATGCGGTCGTTCTGCGCCCCCTGGCCTTTAAGGAGCCCGACCGGCTTGTGATGGTCTGGGAGACGATGCCCGGAAACGACAGGCGATGGGTCGCGCCCGGCAACTTCGTTGACTGGCAGAAGCAGAGCCGGTCGTTTGAACAGCTTGCCGGTTTCGCCAACGCGAATCTGAACCTGACGGGCACGGGCGAGCCGGAGAAGCTGACGGGCGTAGCCGTCTCCACGAACATCTTCTCGACGCTCGGCGTCGAAGCTGCGCTCGGGCGTACCTTCCTGCCCGAAGACGAGAGTGGCGCGGGCGGGCGCGTCGCCGTCCTCAGCGACGGATTGTGGCAGCGCCGCTTCGGCTCTGACCCAAATATCCTGGGGCGAGCGATTACGCTCGACGATAAGAGCTATACGGTGGTCGGGGTCATGCCGCAGGACTTTCGTTTTCCGGTTCAGTCGGAAATCTGGATACCGGGCGGCAAGGGAAGCGCCGTCCCGCCCTCGCTCTTCGCACAGTTTCCCGAGTCCGATCTGGCGGTCGAGCGCGATATTCACATCTACAGCGTGGTGGGCAGACTCAAAGAAGGCGTCACGCTCTCCGAGGCCCAGGCCGAGATGACGACCATCGGCGGGAGGCTCGCCGAAGCCTACCCGAACACAAACACCGGCCTCGGCGTAAATGTTATCCCGCTGCATCAACAGATCGTCGGCGGCGTCAGCTCCATCCTCTTCATACTGCTCGGGGCGGTGGCGTTCGTACTGCTGATCGCCTGTACGAATGTCGCCAACCTGTTGTTGGCCCATGCCACGCAGAGAGAGCGTGAGCTTGCCATACGGCTCGCGCTCGGCGCTGGCCGCTTTCGGCTGATTCGACAGATGCTCACGGAGAGCCTGCTGCTGAGCTTGACGGGCGGCGCGCTCGGGCTCCTGGTAGCGATGTGGGGCGTAGACCTGTTCGTAGGGCTCAGCCCTGGCGATATTCCGCGTCTCAACGAGGTCGGGACGGACATACGCCTGCTCGGCTTCACGCTCTTCATCTCGCTCCTGACGGGGCTAGGCTTCGGCCTGCTTCCGGCGCTTCAAGCGACGCGCCTCGACCCGCAGCACGCGCTCAAGGACGGCGGCACGAAGGCGACCGAGGGGCTCAGGCGGCGTGGCGCGCGCAATCTGCTGGTCATCTCGGAGCTGGCGCTCGCGCAGGTGCTCTTGATCGGGGCCGGGCTGCTCATTATGAGCTTCCTGCGCCTACAGGCGGTCGAGCCGGGCTTCAAGCCCGAAAATCTTCTGACGGCGCGTCTCTCGCTCTCCGTCACGAAGTATAAAGACCAGAACAAAAAGATAGTCTTTTACGATCAGGTGCTCGAACGATTGCGCGCCATTCCCGGAGTGCGCTCGGCCGCCCTGGTGATGAACCTGCCGCTCAGCGGCTCGAATATGAATCGAGGCTTTCAGGTCGAGGGAAGACCCGAGCCCAAGTCGGACGAAAACATCACGGTGGACTATCAGGTCATCAGCCCCGACTACTTTTCGACGATGCAGGTCCCGCTCATACGCGGCCGCGCCTTTACGGATGCGGATAAAGAGGGAGCGCCCCGCGTCGCCATCGTCAACGATGTGATGGCGCGCAAATACTTCCCCGGCGAAGACCCACTTGGAAAACGCATCGCCTTTGGCGACGCGGAAAAGGAAGATTCCTGGCGCACCATCGTCGGCATCGCCGGCGACGTGCGACACCAGAGCATAGACGAGCCGCCTTTCCCCGGCGCTTATACTCCGTACAGGCAGGATCGGGAGTCCTGGTCGCGCATGGGCCTGGTGCTGCGCGCCGATGCGGACGCGGGGCCCTTGGCTTCCGTCCTGCGTAAAGAGGTGATGGCGGTCGATGCGGATCAGCCTGTTTCAAACATACAGACGATGGAACAGCTAATGGCGGCCTCGATCACGCGCCCGCGTTTCGTCATGCTGCTGCTGGGGCTGCTCTCCGGGATCGCGCTCGTGCTCGCCGCTGTAGGCATCTACGGGCTGATGTCCTACTCAATCGTCGAGCGCACGCACGAGATAGGGATTCGCATGGCCTTGGGCGCGCAAAGCGCGGACGTGCTCAAGATGGTTCTCGGCCAGGGATTGAAGCTGATAGCGGTCGGTCTCTTCATAGGCGTGGCCGGAGCACTTCTTCTGACGCGGTTGATGTCGAGCCTGTTGTTCGGCGTCAGCGCCGTCGATCCGCTGACGTTCGGCGGGGTTTCGCTGCTGTTGACGCTGGTTGCGCTCGCGGCCTGCTACGTCCCTGCGCGCCGCGCCACGCGCGTCGATCCGATGGAGGCGCTCAGATATGAATAAAGGGATGAGGGATGAAAGGGTTGAACTAATGCTTGATTGAGCTATTCAATCAAAGCTTTCACTTCATCCCTCCGCCCTGCGGCCATCATCCCTTATAAAGTGGAGGTTTTGTGATGGGAACATTGATGCAAGATATTCGATACGGCGTTCGCATGCTGCTCAAGAGTCGTGCTTTTACGGTGGTGGCGATTCTCTCCCTGGCTTTGGGAATCGGCGCTAACACGACGATCTTCACACTGGTCAACGCGATTTTGTTGCAATCGTTGCCGGTCGCAGAGCCCGCGCAGCTGATGTCCGTCTTCGGCACGGATGAGAAGAACAAGGGCATCCAGCTAGATTTCGCTCCCATCTCCTATCCCAATTATCTGGACTATCGAGACCAGAATAATGTCTTCTCAGGTCTTCTGATCTTCGGCGGAACGGCCATGAGCCTGTCGGGCACGGGCGAGGCCGAACAGATCAACGGCCTGATTGTTTCCGGCAACTACTTCGACGTGCTGGGCGTCAAGGCCAAGCAGGGGCGCACCTTTCTCCCCGAAGAAGACGCTACGCCCGGCACTCATCCCGTCGTCGTCGTCAGCCATAGCCTCTGGCAGCGTCGTTTTGGCGGCGACCCTTCGTTTGTCGGAAAGACCATCACCCTCAACAACCAGGGCTTCACCGTCGTAGGGATAGCGCCGGAGAGCTTCCGTGGAACCTTTGCCATCGGCGGCGCAGACTTTTGGGTCCCGA
The DNA here is from genome assembly GCA_035639355.1 of Pyrinomonadaceae bacterium. Taxonomy (GTDB): domain Bacteria; phylum Acidobacteriota; class Blastocatellia; order Pyrinomonadales; family Pyrinomonadaceae; genus DASQYE01. The sequence goes on along the minus strand of DASQYE010000067.1, from coordinate 2,616 downwards.
TGGCGATGCACGACCAGGTGTTGACGGGAATCTTTCGTGAATGGTTCAACGAGCGGCGCGCCCTGCTATTCAATGTCATAGGTCGGCTCAAGCCTGGCGTGACGAAGGAGCAGGCGCAGGCGGCGCTGCAAACCATCGGCCGCCGCCTTGAGCAGGAATACCCGAAGGAGAACGAGAAGCGGAACGTCATGCTGGTGTCGCTCCCGGAATCCACGATCAATCCGAACCAGCGAGGCTTATTCGTTCGCGCCGGGGGGCTGCTGACGGCCGTAGTCGGTCTGGTGCTGCTGATCGCGTGCGCCAACGTGGCGAACCTTATGCTCGCCCGTGCAACGGCGCGTCGCAAGGAGATTGCCATCCGCGCGGCCCTGGGCGCGGGGCGGCTGCGCATTATTCGACAGCTCCTGACGGAGAGCGTACTGCTGTCGGTGCTGGGGGGCGCGCTTGGGCTCTTTCTGGCTTACTGGGGGCGCGACCTGCTGTGGTCTTACCGGCCGCCCTTCTTCGATCAAAACGCTCTGAGCCTCAACCTGGGCGGACGAGTCCTCGGGTTCACGATGCTGTTGTCGGTGCTCACCGGAATTATTTTCGGGCTCGCGCCGGCGCTCCAGTCCGCGCGCACAGACCTGGTATCGGAGCTTAAAGATAAGAGCGGCCAGCCCAAGCAGACCAGGCGTCATTTTAACCTTCGCAACCTGCTTGTCATCGCTCAGATGGCCTTGTCTCTGGTCGCCTTGATCGGCGCGGGGCTCTTCCTGCGCAGCCTCAGAAACGCGCAGCAGCTTAACCCAGGGTTTGAGACCGAAAAGCTACTGGTGATGTCGTTCGATCTGGGCGCGCAGGGCTACAACGAGGCTCGCGGGCTGGAATTCAACCGCCAGGCCCAGGCGCGCGCCGAGGCTGTCCCAGGTGTTCGCTCTGCGGCGCTGGCGACGAGTGCGCCGCTGAACCTCGGGTTTATGCGAAGCGTCACCGTAGAAGGGCAGGAGCCTGCGCCGGGCGGGCGAGGGATTCTGACGCTCGTCAATACGGTCGGCACGAAATACTTCGAGACGCTCGGCATTCCAGTCTTGCGCGGGCGCGACTTCGGCGCGACCGACCAGGAAAACTCCGTCAAGGTCGTGATGGTTAACGAAGCGATGGCGCGCCGCTTCTGGCCCAATGACGATGCCGTCGGCAAGCGCTTCAAATTCTTCGGCGACGATTTCCTGCACGAAGTCGTCGGCGTGGTCAAAAACAGCGATTCCACTAACCTGGGCGAAGACCCCAGGCCGGTCGCCTATCTTCCGCTTTCACAGAACTACGCCGGCAACCTGACGTTGCACGTCCGCACCAACAGCGACCCGGAGGCAGTGCTGCCGACGGTGCGGCGAGAGGTGCAGGCCTTGGACCCGAATCTGCCGCTCGTGGCTGTCTCGTCCATCTCGGAAGTGCTCAACCAAGTCCTCTGGGCTCCGCGTATGGGCGCGGCGCTGCTGGCGATTTTCGGTCTACTTGCACTGGTGCTGGCGGCCGTAGGCATCTACGGCGTCCTGGGTTATTCCGTGACGCAGCGCACGCACGAGATAGGTCTGCGCATGGCCCTGGGCGCGCAGCGCACGGACGTGCTCAAGATGGTGGTGGGCCAGGGCATGGCGCTCACGCTGATCGGAATAGCTGTCGGGATCGGGGCGGCCTTCCTCCTGACGCGCTTCATGGAGAGCCTGCTCTACGGCGTGACGGCCACAGACCCCGTCACGTTTGTGGGCGTGCCGCTGGTGCTCCTGGCCGTGGCGCTCGCGGCCTGTTTCATCCCTGCGCGCAGGGCGACGCGTGTTGACCCGATGATCGCGCTCAGGCACGAATAACCGAGGACGAAGGAAGGAAAGGTTTTGTGATGACATTCTGGCAGGACATCAGGTACGGGATTCGGGTGCTGCTGAAAAGCCCCGGTGTGACTTTGGTCGCCGTGCTCGCCCTGGCTTTAGGCATCGGTGCGAACACAGCCATCTTCTCGGTCGTCAACGCGGTGCTGCTTCGGCCGCTCCCTTTTCCGGAACCCGACCGGCTCATGGTTGCGCAGACCGTCAACGTGAAAAGGGGACTGACGCAGAACGCTTTCTCCTTCCTTAACTTCGCGGACTTCCGCTCGCAGAACAGCTCTTTCGAGGCGCTCAGTTCGTACCACAGCACAAGCTCTGCGCTGACAGGCGGCGAGACTCCCGAACAGGTCGAGGGCATCAACGCCACGGCCGAGATATTCAAGGTGCTCGGGGCGAAGCCTTTGTTGGGCCGCACCTTCACACCCGAAGACGAGCAGCCCGGCGGCGTGCCCGTCGCCGTCATCAGCTACGGCATGTGGCAGCGTCGCTTCGGCAGTGATCCGAACATCATAGGCCGCCAGATCATGCTCGACGGCAGGAGCAAATCGATCGTCGGCGTGTTGCCCGAAGGCTTTCGATTTCAGTTCGTCAACGAACCGCCCGAGTTCTGGACGCCTATGGACCCGGCCAGCGATATGAATAAGCAGCGCGGGGCCAGCTATATTCAAGTCCTGGGGCGGCTCAAGCCGGGCGTAACCAGAGAGCAGGCCGAAAGCGAGATGCAGGGCATCGCCGGAAGGCTTGAGCAGCAGTA
>DASQYE010000066.1:0-6932 GCA_035639355.1 Pyrinomonadaceae bacterium | reverse complement strand
CGGCTGGTCAATCTATATCGCCAGACCAAGGTGGTCGGCGGAGTGTTTCGCTCGCTCGGACAGGAGGCGACCGCCGTGGGCACTGCCTACGCACTTCGGCCGCAGGATTTCATCACGCCGCTGATACGCGATCTGGGCGCGGTGCTCGTCAAGGGCATACGACCGCGCGATATTTTCGCGCAGTACATGGCAAAGGCCTGGGGGCCTTCGGGCGGGCGCGACCTGAACATACACTTCGGAGACCTTGAGAAGGGCTTCATCGGGCCGATCTCGCATCTGGGCGATATGATTCCCGTCATGACGGGCGTGCTCCTGGCGGGCCGCCTTCAGAAGAAGCCTATCGTCGCCCTGGCCTACATCGGCGACGGCGGGATGAGCACGGGCGCGTTCCACGAAGGCCTGAACTTCGCCGCCGTCCAGCGCCTGCCGCTCATCGTCGTCGCTGAGTACAATTACTACGCTTATTCGACCCCGACCGCGCTGCAAACCGCCGTCAAAGACCTGGCCGAGAAGGCAGCAGGTTACGGCATTCCGGGCCACATCGTAGACGGTAACGACATCATCGCCTGCTATGAAATGGCGAAAAGGGCTGCGGAGTACGCTCGCTCGGGCGGCGGCGCTGTCCTGATCGAAGCCAAGACGTACCGCCGCAAAGGGCACGCGGAACATGACGATCAGCGCTATGTGCCGCCCGAAGAGATAGAATACTGGGAAAAGCATAACGACCCGGTTGATCGCTATGAGGCGTACTTACTGGAGCGCGGCGTGGCGACGCGCGCGAAACTGGAAGAGATAACGGCAGACATTCAACGCGAGATAGACGAGGATGTCGCGTGGGCCGAAAGCTCGCCGATGCCCGAGCCGGTTCAGGCCGCCTACGGAGTTTACGATAACTCGATTGTGCCGCCCGCGTTTCGTCCGAAAGTTTTAGAAAGATAAAGATGGCACTTACTTTAAGTAAAACACGGCGTCCTGCACTCCCAACTTCCGAGGCCGTTTCATTCGGAGAAAAGAAGATGGGATTAGTTTACGCAGACATAGAATTAATCAGCGGCGACGACCTGGCGCTATTTCGTCGCGGCTTTCTGCCCGAAGATCAAATCAAGCACATGCGTGTAAGCGCCCTGGTGGATAGCGGCTCGTTCATGCTTGTCATCAATGACCACATCAAAGAGCAGCTTGACTTGCCTGTCTTGGAAAAACAGACGGCACGATTGGCAGATGATACAGAGATCAAGGTAGAAATCGTCGGGCCAATTGAGATACGGTTTGAGAATCGTCGTGCAACCGTTGATGCGATGGTGTTCCCCGGCAATACCGAACCGCTTCTCGGCACAATCCCAATGGAAGACATGGACGTTATGATTGATCCGAAGCAACAACGGCTGATCGTCAATCCTGAGAATCCGTATGTTGCGACCAAGCCTGTGAAATAAGCGATATTTTTATAGAAATCGCAGAGGCGGAAACTACAACCCGAAATGTCAACTGCAACCAGAAAAGAGCATAAATCGAACAGGCCCGCGCGCGGCGGCACGGCGACTTTCGTCGAGGCCATTCGACAGGGGCTATGGGAAGAGATGGAGCGCGACCCCTCAGTGTTCGTCATAGGCGAAGACGTGGGCGCTTACGGCGGCGCGTTCAAGGTCACGGACGGGCTCATCGACGAGTTCGGGGCCGAGCGCGTGATCGACACGCCCATCTCGGAGGCGGCGATTGTCGGCGCGGCCTGCGGCGCGGCCCTGATGGGGATGCGGCCCGTGGCGGAGTTTCAGTTCATAGATTTTATCTCGGCTGGCTTCGACATGCTGACCAATTACGCTGCCAAGTGTCGCTATCGCTGGGGCGCTGGACTCCCGACCGTCTTTCGCGGCCCGTGCGGCAGCGGCGTCCATGCCGGCCCGTTCCACTCCGTCAACGCAGAGTCCTTCTTTCTCAACACGGCGGGCCTCAAGATCGTCGAGCCATCGACCGCCTACGATGCGAAGGGCTTGATAAAGGCCGCTATACGCGACCCCGACCCGGTCATCTTCTTCGAGCACAAGAAGCTTTATCGCCTGCCGCGCCTGCGCGAAGAGTTGCCGGCGGACGATTACACTGTCGAGATAGGCGTGGCCCGCACGGCGCGCGAGGGACGCGATCTTTCGATCATCACTTTCGGCGCGATGGTTTTGACGGCCCTGGACGCCGCCGAAGAGTTGGAGAAGGAAGGGCTCGACGTTGAAGTCATAGACCTGCGCACGCTCGCGCCTCTGGACAGGGCGGCCATCCTGGCGAGCGTTAAGAAGACGAGCAAGGTGATGGTGCTGCACGAGGCGTCGCGCACGGGCGGCATCGGCGGCGAGATCAGCGCGATCATCGCCGAAGAGGCTTTCGAGTGGCTGGACGCGCCGCCTGTGCGCGTCGCTTCCATAGACACGCCCGTGCCCTACTCGCCGCCCCTCGAAGAATATTACCTGCCGCAGACCAGGGACGTGCTTGACGCGGCGCGCAAATTAGCCGCTTATTAAATGGAGAGAGAGCGAAAGGAGAAAACCCTATGCCCAAATATGTGATCGAGCGTGAGCTGCCGGGAGCCGGAAGCCTAGGCGCGCAAGAGTTGACGGCCATCTCGCAGAAGTCCTGCGGCGTGCTGAACAAGATGGGGCCGCAGATACAGTGGGTCGAAAGCTATGTGACCGACGATAAAATCTACTGCGTCTACGTCGCGCCCAATGAAGAGATGGTGCGCGAGCACGCCCAGCAGGGCGGATTCCCTGCCAACCGTATATCCGAGGTCAGAACAGTCATTGATCCGACGACCGCGGAAGGGTAAAAACAGGAGTCAGAACCAGGGGACTCAGGAGTCAGAATGAAGAGGCGGCGACCGCTTCTATTCTGACTCCTGAGTCCTGAGTCCTGAATTCTTAATCAGGAGCCTTTATGAGCACAGAAGTAGTCATGCCGCAGATGGGCGAATCCATCGCGGAGGGGACGATCACGAAGTGGTTGAAGAAGGTGGGCGACCGCGTCGAGCGCGACGAACCGTTGTTCGAGATTTCCACGGACAAGGTTGATGCCGAGATTCCGTCTCCGGCGGCCGGGACCCTCACGGAGATCAAGTTCAAAGAGGGCGAAACGGTAGAGGTCAACACGGTGGTGGCCGTTCTGGACGGCGCGGACGGCGCGAAAGCGGATGCTTCCGCAGGAGGCCAGGCAGAAGCGAGTTCGCCCGCCTCGCAGGCCGCCGTGTCCGCTCCGACTCCTCCACCACCACCTACGGCGACGACGCCCGCACAGCAAAGCCCTACGGCGCAGGCTGCTTCGACGCCGCCTGCCGCTCCCGCGCCGCCACAGCCGCCGCAGACGCCGGCCCCCTCCTCTACTACTACAACTACTGCGCCGACCGCTGCCGGTGACGGAGGCGGGCGCTCAACTGCCTCCGCCGAAGCTTCCGCGCGGTCGTCCGCCGCTACGGCCGCCGGCGCTCAAGATAACGGGCGCGAGCAGACGGCGGAAGAGTTGCGACGCACACGCTCAAGCCCGCTCGTGCGCAATATAGCGCGCGAGCACGGCATAGACATCTCTCGCCTGGAAGGCACGGGCATGAGCGGCCGCGTGACCAAGAACGACATCCTGAGCTTTATCGAATCGGGCGCGGCGCTCAGGCCGCAGGAGGCCATGCAGGCGGGCCGGGCCGCGCCCCCGTCACAGGCGCAGGCTCCGACGACCGCCGCCGCCCAGGCTGCCGCACCCGCAGCAGCGATGCCCGCCGCCGCCGAAGACCGCGTCGAGCAGATGAGCGTGATGCGCAGGAAGATCGCCGATCACATGGTCATGTCGCGTCGCACCTCGGCCCACGTGACGACCGTCTACGAGATAGACATGACGCGCATCGCCAGGCTCAGAGAGCAGCACAGGGCTGCCTTCCAGGAGCGCACGGGCACGAAGCTGACCTTCATGCCCTTTATCTTCCAGGCCGTGACCAGCGCGATCAGGCGATTCCCGGTCTTCAACGCGCAGGTCAACGGAGACCAGATCATCTACAAGCGGGACATCAATCTGGGTATGGCCGTGGCGCTCGACTGGGGATTGATCGTGCCGGTCATCAAGCGCGCCGACGATCTATCGATCTCGGGCCTTGCGCGGGCCGCCAACGATCTGGCCGAGCGCGCTCGCAGCAAGCAATTGAAGCCGGACGAGGTGGCCGGGGGCACGTTCACGATCACCAACCCAGGCGTCTTCGGCGGGCTCTTCGGGACGCCCATCATCAACCAGCCGCAGGTCGCCATCCTAGGCGTCGGCGCGATTGAGAAGCGTCCGAAGGTGCTGACCACGCCCGACGGCGACGAGCTTATAGCGATCCGCTCGATGGCCTATTTCGCCCTCAGCTTCGACCATCGCATCATAGACGGCGCGGATGCCGAGAAGTTCCTGGCCTACGTCAAGGAGCTACTCGAAGCCGGCCAGTTTACAGTTTAGGGATGAGGGCGGAGGGATGAAATAGGAACTCGGATTGATGATTTGAAAGCGCCGATGCTTTCCTTCATCGTTCAGCATTCCGCGTTCATCGTTTCCCCTCCATCCTTTTCATCCCTCATCCCTTCGTTCCTCCCTTCGTTGTTGCAATCCGGTGATAATCGGATGATGAATTGCTTGCCGACGCCTCGTCACGCCTTTTTCGCAACTCGCCTGCTTGACTTCCCCCGATTGTTCGATAGAATCCGCCTTTACGATTAACTTAAAATGGTTTCGCTTTTGAATCGAACCCCTCGCACGCAAGTTCTCTATCTTGGGAACGTCAATAGCAGGGAAAATGCTGTTATAACTTTTAACCGCGACGCCTCTCGCCTTATACATACGGTTTGAGGCGCTCGCCACTACTTGCGGGTTCCGTGTGGCCGACCCCTAAAGGGCGGCCTATCTCGCGGCAAGCTCGCCTATGGAGTAAAAGAATGAGTGCTAACAAATCCCGACTGTTTCAATCCTTGATGCTAGCCTTCGGTCTAGTTCTTATGCTGGCTCCGCTCGCGCTCGGGCAGGACAACACTACGCAGGACAATCAGACAAACGCCACCGGAGCGGCCTCGACAGCCAACGTCCGCTCCGTCTCAAACGGCCAGAAGATGAAGCTCAAGGGCGTAGTGACGCGTCGCGACGCCGATACCTTTACGGTGCGCGACCTCAACAACGTGGACACGGTCGTGCGCTTGACCGACCGCACCAGCGTTAAGACCAAGGGCGGATTCCTGCGCGGCGGAACCAACTACGCCACGACCAATATTCTTCGCGGCCTCAACTTGGAAGTCGAAGGAAGGGGCGACCCCAACGGACAACTCATGGCCGAGAAGATCAGGTTCAACGAATCCGACTTGAGGGTCGCGCGCACGGTCGAGTCGCGCGTTGACCCGGTAGAGAGTCGCGTCGGACAGGTCGAGCAGAATGCACAGCGCCTCTCGGGCCAGATAGATGAGCTTGCGGCCGTCTCCAACGCGGCGCGAGGCGGCGCGAAGGCTGCCCAGGATACAGCCGACGCTGCCGTGGCGGGCGTCAACGCGACCAACGACCGCATCTCGGCTCTGGACGATTACGTCGTGCAGGATACGATGGCGATCAATTTCCGCGTCAACAGCGCCGTGCTCTCGCCTGAGGCTAAGACCCAGCTCGACACGGTCGCCGCCAAGGCGCAGACCGCCAAGGGCTTTGTGATAGAGATTTCCGGTTACACGGATTCCACCGGCAGCACGGCGAAGAATCGCCGCCTCAGCCAGCAGCGCGCCGATTCCGTCGTTCGCTACCTGGTGGAGAATCACCAGATTCCGCTTCGCCGCATCATCACTCCCTTCGGCTACGGCGAATCGCAGGCCATCGCCGACAACACTTCGCGCGAAGGCCGCGCCGCGAACCGTCGCGTAGAAGTCAAGATACTGGTCAATCGCGGACTGGTGCAGCCCGCGCCGACCATGAGCACGCCGAGCACCGGCACGACCTCGTCAACCACGCCCATACAGTAGTAGTAGTTGTTGTTGTGGTAATCGTCGTCGCCGTGGTGGGCGTAACGCGAAAGTGAAGAGGGATAGGGCGACCCAAGGGAGAAAGGCAAAAGCGCTTTTGGTTTGCCTTTCCTACGGTCGCCTTGTCCCTCTTCTTTTTTTACGGATTAAATAGATGAGTATAAGGGCTCGACGGTCGAACAATCGGACACTGGCGCTTCTCTGGTGCGGGGTGCTGGCGCTTCTGCTCGTCGCGGCGGCTGCGCTTGCGCAAGAAGGCGGGCCCACGGGGACGCAAGACCTTCCACCTCCTCCGGTGATGCCGACGCCAAAGCCTAAGCCGACCCCTACGCCGGCGGAGCCGCCGGACGACGCCTACGACGTGGTGCGCGTCTCCTCGAACCTGGTGGTCGTGCCGGTCTCCGTCACGGATGCTGCGGGCCAGCCTGTGCTTGGTCTGACGGCCTCCGATTTTCGTCTCGAAGAAGAGGGACGCTCCCAGGAGATTGCGGAGATCGGCAATCCTGAGCAAGTCCCCTTAGACATAGCCATCCTGCTAGACGTATCGGGCAGCATCAACGCTCGCTTCGCCTTCGAGCAGCAGGCGGCCTCGCGTTTTCTCAAACAGGTCTTGAAGCCCACAGACCGCGCCACCGTTTACGCCATAGACCAGATACCGCGTCTCGAGCTGGCACGCGATACGGCCGAGCGCGCCGCCGCGAAACTGATGACAGTCGCCCCGGCCAAAGGCCCTACGGCCTTCTACGATACGGTGATCGAGGCGGCCCGCTATCTGTCGCAATCTTCGCCGGCACGGCATCGCCGCGTGATCGTCGTCATCTCGGACGGCGAGGATAACTTCAGCGAGAGGGTCAAAAGCGCGATCGGCGCGACCCGTCAGGAACAGGATGAGGTCTCGCCAAAAGCCAAAGGTCTTATCTATAACAGGATTCTGATGGA
>DASQYE010000065.1:0-7045 GCA_035639355.1 Pyrinomonadaceae bacterium | reverse complement strand
ATAGAGAATCCTATGACTTTATTCATACGCCAGCTCTCCAAGTAGAACCATTATCTCCAAAACAGACAAGCGCGTAACGCAGAATTAACTGGGCGGGAAGCATCTGTATGCTAGAAGTTCTTATAGCTGACACTATGCCTCGGTAGTTTCAAAATCCATCGCGTCCATATCTTCATCTCCCCTCACGGGTTGGCCGAGCAATTTGAGCCACAGGAAGCCGGCCGTTCCCGCCGTCAGGGATGCCAGCAGAATAGCCATCTTCGAGCTGGTGACGGCGACGGCTTCCCCCGGGAACGCAAGGTTCGTGATAAAGATGGACATCGTAAAGCCTATACCGCCGAGGAGTCCCGCCCCGGAGATATGTCTCCAGTTTAGGTCGAGCGGCAGGCGGCAGAGGCCAGCGTAAACGGCTATAAAACTGAGCAGCGTAATTCCAATAGGCTTGCCAATCAGGAGTCCTGAAATAATCCCTAAGCTGTTGTGCGCCGTCAGACCTTGCAGGGCATCCCCGCCGATTGTGATTCCCGTATTAGCCAGGGCGAAGACGGGCAGGATGAAGAATGCAACGGGCTTGTGCAGAAGATGTTCCAGTTTGTGCGAAGGCGATTCCTCGTCATCCTCCTTCCTGCTCGAAAAGGGGATGGCGAAGGCCATGAGCCTTGAGTCTCAGATAGAACACTGCTTAGCACAAAGAGTGCAATCGCTCATGCTGGAGCAGGAGCAGAATGTGAGCCGGGTTGTGAAACCGCACAGGCGGCGGCTGGAGCCGAGAGCATCACGAACTGAGTTGTCGCACTAATGGTCAGCCTGAAGGCTGGTGGTCGAAGAATATCTCTGATATTGCCAGCATGAGAGAAGTTTGTTCTTGACACACCCCTTTCATAGAGCACAACCCTAGTGCGCAAGAAGAGTCTTTCGCAACTCACGAGCGAGCCGGAAGTGCTTGCCTCGTCACTGCCGCAGATCACGACGGGTTAGGGCGGATACGGCCCCCTGTAAACGATCTCCCGCACCTCCACGCTCCAAGCCTCCCGCCCGTTGCTGAGACTGAAGGCCCGAAGCTTAGCTGGCTCTGTCGGCGCGCCGCGAAGTACGAAAGGGGTGGTCTCGAAGATCACCAGCGAATCGCGCACCACGAACGGGTTGAACGACAAGTGAGTGCGGAACTCGCCCAGGCGGCGGCCCGTACTGCGCTCGTACACCGTCCATCTGTACTTATCCCACACACGGTCGTCGGCAACCCGTTCACTCGCGAGGATGTGGAGGCCGTCTGCGCTCTCGTATCGGGACTCGCCTTCGTCGCTGACTCTCTCACTCAGGAGGACGTTGGGCCGCGACTTCTGCGTGTTCAAGCTAAGCGTCCTGCTGTCTTGCCGCGTCACCGCCCCAGTGCTGAGGCTCATTCGCAGCTCGCCGCCCGTGGTCGTCGTCTCGACCTGTCGCAGACCCTGCCCCAACGGCTCTGCGTCGCGCGATTTCATCTGTTCCGGGTCTTCCGACTTGCCTCTCATCCCGCGGCGCGGCACACGCCGGAAGCTCCAATCCAGAAGCACGTTGTTGGCGACCGGGTGCGCTTCGATTAAAAACGTGCCTTGCAGAGTCTCGCCGATTGAGACCCTGACGTTGGCTGGCATCTCTGTAGCGCCGCGCACTGTGGGCGCGCCCCGCCGTTGAATGTCCAGTGCGACCAGTTCGAGCCGGTTCCCGGCAGTCCTCGGCTCGACCTGACTGATGAGCAGGTTCCCAGCGAGCGCAAGCGGCTTGGCCGCCGCGTTCGTCGTCCACTGTTTGCTCCCTGTCGCTATGTCTACGGCCGCGACGCCGTCCGGCGTCATCACGTAGGCCACGTTGAGCGTCGGGTGTATCAGTAAACCGGGGCGAAGTTCGACGCCGTCGGCGTTGTCGTCTCCCTGCGCCTTCGCCCGTTCGTGGAAGAGAGATAGGCTGACCAAGGTAAACGCCAGCGCTGTAAGGCAGGCCACCGTTTTTCCGCATCTAGTTCGTTTCATATTTGCCCCCTAGTATAGAGCCGTTCGTCGTCCGCGCGTCAAGATGCCGCGCGCCTTCATACTTAGAACGTAAACTTCACCCCGGCCTTGAGCCCCACGAAGCCGAGGTCGCTTCCAGGCCGGAACACATGGGAGTAGGCCGCCCCGAAGTCCAATTCTAGCCAGGAGTTAAGCGTTTTGTTGAGGCCAGCACCTGCGCTCAGGCCGAAACGCGCGTCGCTACCCTGCGACCAGAAGACGCCGGGGCCAGCCGACCCGTACACGCGCCATGAGCCCGCGTTGGTATAGCCCTTGAAGAAGAAGCTGGCTCCTTTGAGCGACCCGGGGGGTCCGAAGTCGTAGCGGCCCAGCACGCCCTCTAATGAGAACGAAGGGGTAGCTCTGTACTCGAAGTCGAACTCGGTCAGGAGCCCCGCCGTCGCGGCCGGGCCGAAGCCCTTCACGGGGAACGCGACGCCCGTGTGCACGCTGAACGCGAAGCGCGGAGAGGTCAGTGTCCCGCCGCCGGAGATGCCCGAGAGCGGCCCGTCGTAGAGCAGCCGCCCCATTACGGTCACGACTAGGTTCGTGAGCGGCAGCGGACGTGTCGGCGTTATGTGGAACTGATAGCTCCCGTCGAGCAAGTCCACGGGAGGCTGCGCGACGCGTACGCCGTCCACGGTCACGGCGATGGCCTGGCCGTAGTCGAGGCCGAGGTAGTTGCCAAGTCTGTCGACGGGGCGCACGGTCAGGTTGTAGCCGCTGCCCCCAGCCGTAGTCCGGTCGAACTTAGATAGGCTGAGACCTGAAGCGGAGAGCGACGGAATCCCGAAGCGCAGTGTGACGGAGCGGCTCTCCGTACGGTCGTACCTGCCTATGTCTGGGCGCTGGCCCTCGATTTTGAAGATGACCGTGTATGCGCCGCTGACGTTGGTGTTGGGGAAGATCGCGGAGTATGTGCCGTCACCGTTGTTGTGAAAGGCGATGGGGACTTCGGACGGCCGCAATGCCGCGCGGAAAGAGTCCTGCCCGAGCAGGAGTTGGAACTTGCGCTGCGCGTTGGTCGCCGAAGCCTCATACTGGAATCCGGCTGGCGCGGTGGGCGTGGGAGCCTTAGAAAGCAGAGTTGCGAGCGACTGGCAGGGAGCGAGCACGCGCGCCGACACATTAGCGTCGGTTACGGGCTGACCCGCGAAGGTGAGTCGCACACTGAGCGGGAGCGGGTCGCCCACGACGCGCCCGCTGCCAGCTACGTTGAAATCGTACTTGAGCTGCTCCTCCTCGACGATGGCGGCCGCCTCGTAGCTTGTGCCCTGCGGGCCGCTGATGGACATCTGCCAGTTGCCCGCCGGGTCAATGTGCGGCACGCCAGTGGTCGGAACGTCCATCGTGAAGATGCTGTAGAAGGGGCCGTTGATGAAACGGCCAAGCCGCGTCACGTCCACGCCGTCCTTCTGCACGGAGAAGCCCATCTGCGTTCCGCGCTGCCAGCTCAGCTTGAGGACGATGCGGCGTGCAGCGGCGTCTGTGGCGAACGTCTCCGAGGCCGTGCCGTTCGTCGCGGTGCCGTAGCGGTAGCCGACGAGTTGCGGGCTGAACTGGCGCAGCACCTCTATCAACTGCTCGATGTAGAATCGGCGGAGTTCCGCATCCGGTGCCGTGGTGAGGTGCGAGACGCCGTTGGTTTCGGAGGCGATGTGGTCGAGCAGGTCAACGAACGCGGGAGTCGCGCCTACCCCGATAGTGCTCACCTTTATGCCGAGCGCGGCGTTGAGGTCTGTGGGTGGGCTCGTCGGGCTGACGCCCGAGGCGGGCTGCCCTGGCTCGTTGTCGATCACGAAGGTCGTGGTGTTCACCATCGGGTTGACGTTCTGCATCCCGTCGGTGAAGACGATGATGCTGCGTGGTCTGGTCGCGTCGGTCAGCCGACCGATCATCTGCTGTAAGCCGCCGCCCATTGCCGTCATGTCGAACGGAGTCGTCGTCTGCGACCGCACGTTGGAGATGATGGCCGACGAGTTCGGCAGCGCGGGTACGAGCACGTCCGGGCCGACCGTGAACTCATTGACGTTTGTGCGGAAGTAATTAACGCCGAGCCGGTCGCCGTCTATGGCGAAGACAGTCCAGAGTTGGACGAACAACTCGACAGAGTCCTTCAGCACATCAAGCTTGGGTTGGCAGGTCGGGCATGCGGGCGAGAGCATGCTGCCCGAGAGGTCGAGCACCATCGCCACGTCCACGGGCGCGCGCTCGTTGAGGCTCACGACCCACGCGCCGCGCCCGAGCAAGCCAGCGACGAGGATTTTGTCGACCGGGTCGTATTCGAGGTCGTAGACGGGTGCGCGCGGCAGATTCGCGGCCACAGGCGTCCATGTGGTGAAGGCCGGGCCCCGGGCGATGAAAGCCCCGTTGTTGCTGCCGACGATCACGCTGCCGTCGGCGTTGGCGTTGCTGATGGCGATGGCGCGCAGCGTGCCGGGCGCGTGAGTCAACAGGTCGCCTGTGATGTCCGTCCAATTCGTGCCCGCATTCGTCGTGCGGTAGACATGTGTCGCGTCGGACGCGCAGGCCGTCTGCGGGTCGCCGGGGTGAATCGCCACGCCCGAGACAGTACGGCCCGTGCCGCTGCCGGGATACGTGGCCGACGAGGTCAGGGCTGCGGGCGCGGCGGCAGTGCGTACGAAGACTTGATCGCCTGAGGCGACGTAGAGCATGTTTGCATTGCCCGTGGCCCCGTACGCGATTGTGTTGCCGCCGAATGAGTTCGCAATTATGCCCACCCCGATCTCGCGGATGGTGTCGCCCTGATCGGTGGACTCGTATACGGAGTTGCCGCCGCCGATGACGAGTCGGGTCGGTGTGACGCGGTTCACTGCGGTCGGCGTCGTGAACGTTGTGATGAGGGCCGCCCCGCCACCTACGACGGTCAGGGCCGGGAACACCTGGTTGACGACGGTGTTTGTCGAGTCGAGAGTGCGGCGGCGGAAGTTGCCGAGTCCCTGAAGGCTCGAATATCGGATGGACGTGCCGGGCGTGCCCGTGTCGTTCACAGAGACATCGCCGCCGTCTGCTGTGTCTACGCTGCGCCAACGCTCGTTTGCGGGGAGAGTCTGCTCGGGCGTGCCGCCGTCCTGCGCGCCGCCTATTATGATCTTGGAGGCGGAGTCCCAAGACACGTCATGAAGCTCGTTGACTCTGAGATTGCCAATCACCGAGAACCAATCCCCTGTGTTGAGAAGCGGGTTCGTGCGCCGGTAGATGCCTCCGTCGTCCGTCTCAAGCAGGTTGTTGTTCGCGTCAATCGCCATGTCGCGCGAGTCGCCGTGCGGCGAACTGTTCGAGGCGGTGTTTGTATTTGTGATGTGCGTGGCCTGACTGCCCGTTGGCTGCGAGGCGTCCACACGGAACAGCCGCCCGGAGTAGTCGTTCGCGCCGATTGAGTTGGGGAAGCAGGGGCAGTTCCCAGTGGTGAACTCATTGAGGAAAGGCTGTCGGTCGCCCCCTATGTAGACCACGTTCGCGTTAGTCCGATCAGCGGCGATGGAGAGATGTGTGTCACCCTGCCCGCCGGGGTGGATGCCAACCGGGACGCCGCTCTCGGTTGTGACGGGGAGATCGAGCGAAGTCCAGCTCCCTCCTCCGTTGCCGGAGCGGAAGAGACCGGCGAGTTGCCCGAACGTCACGATGGCGACGTACACATTGTTGCTCGTGCCGACCGAGATCTTGACGTTGCTCAAGCCGCTCGCGAGTATCCCGTCAATGGCGGCGTCGCTCACCTTCGTCCACGTGCTGCCCGTGTCGTCGCTGCGGAAGATGCCGTTAGAGCCCGCGTTCGTGAAGAGCCGCGCGTTGTTCGAGGGGTCGCTTGCGATGTCGAAGGACGAGCCGTTGGGGAGATTCGTCCCGGCCCCGCCCGAAATCTTAGTCCACATTGCGCCGGTGTTGGTGCTACGCCAGACCCCACGGTTGGCGAAACTGTCGGCGTCGTCGGAGGAGATGACGAGGATCGCCCCGCGCGGTGCCACGCCGGTGATGTTCAGCCCGGCGATGGTGCCGCCCCCGTCCAGCAGCGTCCAGCTAGTCCCACCGTTGGTGGTTCGCCAAACGCCGACCCGGTCGCCGCCGCGTCCGTAAAAGCTGCTGAACCGGCCAGAGCCCGCGATCAAAGTCTGATTGGTGCCGTCCGTCGGGTCGAAGCCGATTGCGCCTATGGACAGCGAGCGGTTGAGGCCGAGTTGCTCCACCCATGTCGGCCTCGCCGCGGTGGCATTCGTCGTCTTCCAGATGCCGCCGTTGACCGCGCCGACGTAGACCGTATCGGGGTCAGTCGGGTGCGCCGCCACCGTCTTGACTGCGCCCACGACTTCGCGGTCTGTGATGTTCTCGACCTGCCCGCTGGTGTTTGGCCCGGGGCCGTGCTCAACCCAGACCCGCTGAGCCTGCGCCCTGCCGATAAAGACGAGGAGCAGGGCGAGGACGATGGACGTGGCGACCGCGGCGCGGCCTGACTGGGCTGGCCGTTGCGAGTGAATGAAGTGCTTGGCTTTGGTGAGCATGGGATCCAATCCTTACTGTCTGGGAAGACGCAACCAATACCAAATCATTCGTCTTGAGCATCTTTGTACCTAGTGCGCTCTTTACGCGCTCACGGGTACTACTAACTCAATCCAAAGCCGGGCACGGTTCTGCCCCGCTCAAGCGAATTCGGCGATGCGTGCTACGACGAACGCGCGATGAGTCTCGTCGAGCGGACGCAGAGCTTGCATCTCCGCGCTTAAGTGGCCGCCTGCCCCATCAATGAGGGTGCGCGACTCGTCTATCAGCCGGAGGAGACTCTCCCATCCTGTCCGCTCGTTGTCCGGAAAGAGGTCGGGCGGGAGTCCGAACGGCGCACCGGCGAAAGGCGGCGCGACGCCGTTCTGACTCTCCTTCAGCGGCAAAGTCACCAGCCTGAAGCCCAAAGGGCCGATGCCCCGGCGCATTTCAACGGTGATCGCCCTGCGGGCGAGCGTGCGCCGCACGGGCACGCCGTCCGCCAGCTTAGTGCGCGGGATTTT
>DASQYE010000064.1:0-3309 GCA_035639355.1 Pyrinomonadaceae bacterium | reverse complement strand
GTTGAAGGTGCGCATCGTGCCCGTCATCTTCACCTCGCCCGCGATGACGTTGAAGCGCTCGCCGCCGTGGATGGTGCCGACGGTGATGACGAGCGGTTCGAGCGGGTCAATGCGCCGGCTACGAATGTTCTGGAGCGCGAGGACGCACTGCGCGGCGACGACGACCGAGTCCACGCCCATCTGCGGCTGCGCGCCGTGCGAGGACTTGCCGCGGACGGTGATGTAGAAGGTGTCGGACGAAGCCATCGCCGGGCCGGAGTGGTAGCCGATCTGCCCGGCCTGTAGGTTCGGCTCGGTGTGGAGGCCGAAGATGGCCTGCGGGCGCGGGTTCTCGAACGCGCCCTCTTTGAGCATCAGCTTCGCGCCGCCCTCCTCGCCCGCGGGCGCGCCCTCCTCGGCCGGCTGGAAGATGAACTTGACGGTGCCGCGCACGTCCTCCTTCATCCTGCTCAGGACTTCGGCGACGCCGAGTTCGACGGTCGTGTGCACGTCGTGGCCGCAGGCGTGCTTGACGCCCGGCGTCTGCGACTTGTAGGGCACGTCGTTGACTTCCTGTATGGGGAGCGCGTCCATGTCGGCGCGCACGGCGACGACCGGGCCGGGCTTGCCGCCGACGAGCAGCGCCGTCACGCCGTAGCGGCCTACGCCCGTCTTCACGTCCGTCAGCCCCAGCGCGCGCAAGCGTTCCGCGACGACGCGCGAGGTTCGCTCCTCGCGGTTGGAAAGCTCCGGGTGCATGTGAAAGTCTCGCCGCTGCGAGATCATCTGCGAGCGCAAGGCTTCGGCAGCCTGCGCGATCTGTTGCTCGCGCGTCGAAGAGGCGAGCGCATCAGCAGTAGTAGTTATTGTCGTAGCCGCAGCCCGGCCCTTAGGGATCGACCGCGCGCCAAAGGCGGAAACGAACAGAGTCATCAACACAAGTAGTGCGGTCGTGTAACGCAGCTTTAGTCTCATCGTTGATCTCCGGGTAAAAGTTTTCAGCTTGACGTGTAACTCTACGGCGCGCGCGGGCTCTCAGCCCGTTCGAGTCACTTGTCCTCTTGCTGCTCGTCGTAAAAGATGATGTTGATGACCAGCATCACGGCTCCGGCGGCGGCCGCCAGGAAACAGATTATGGCCAGGCCCGGATAGCCGAAAATCCTGAACGAGGTCTCGACACGCATCAGCAGCGCCGCCCCGACGATCAAGGAGGCGAGCACCAGTCCGAGCGTGATACGGTTGGCGACCTTTTGCAAGCCCTCCATCAGCTTCACTTCGTCAATGGCGTCCACCTTGATCGAAAGCGAGTTGTTGGCGACCGTCTCCAAAAGCTTGTTGACCCGGTTCGGCAGTCTCTCAAGAAGACCCTTGGCTTCGAGGATGGTGTTGAAGATATTGCCGGGCGAGAGGCTTTGCAGCAAGCGCTGCTGCATGATCTCTGTGGCGTGCTGGCGGATTGAGGCGTTCGGGTCGAAGGCGGGGTCGAGCGTATGCACAACCTGATCCAGGTTGAGCAGAGCCTTGGCGATCAGTGTGAACTCGGCCGGCAGGCGAAAGCCGGTCTCGCCCGAGATGCGTTGTATCTCCAACACGATGCGGCCCGAATCCATATTTTGCAGGTCTACGTCGCGGTGCTGTGTGACGAGGTCGGCCACCTGTCGCGTAAAATGCTGCTCGTCGAAACCCGCCTTCGGCTCGCCCATCTTGATCGTCATCTCGGCGACATCGTCCCCCCGGCCCTCGCTGATACCGAGCAACAATTGCAATATATTTTCCTGTACGCGCGGCGCGATGCGCCCGACCATGCCGAGGTCGAGGAGCGCTATGCGGTGATCGTCCGTCAGAAAGACATTGCCTGGGTGCGGGTCGGCGTGGAAGAAACCGTCCACCAGAATCTGCTTCAGGTACGCGCGGAAGAGCTGTTCGGCCAGCATGTAGCCGTCTATGTCTATCCAGCCGAGCGGGGAGAGCGAGGTGATCTTCTTGCCCTTGACGAAATCCATAGTGAGCACGCGCGAGGTGGTGTAGCCATCCACGGGCAACGGCACGACGAGCACCTCGAAGTCTCTCAAGTTCTGCGCGAAGATCGAGAGGTTTCGCGCCTCCTGTCTATAGTCCAGCTCGCGCAGCAGGCTCTTGCGCAACTCCGATAGAATGCCCTGGAACTCGTAGCGCTTTCCCATCTCCGTGTGACTGTCCAGAAAGGCCGCGATGTCGGCCATCACGTCCAGGTCTTTGACGATCAGCTCGCGTATGCCTGGCCTCTGCACCTTGACGACCACGGGCTTGCCGTCGCGCATCGTGGCGGCGTGCACCTGGCCCAGAGAGGCGGCCGCCATGGGCTTCTGCTCGAACTCAGAGAACGCCTTGGAGATGCGCACGCCCAGCTCGACCGAGACTATTTGCTCCACCTCCTCGTAGGAGAAAGGCTCTACGTTGTCTTGCAGGCGAGCGAGCGCATCAAGGTAGGGCTGCGGGAGAAGGTCTGCGCGCGTCGAGAGCAGCTGGGCCAGCTTGATGAAGGTCGGGCCCATCTTTTCGAGATCGGTCGCGAGGTCTTCGGCATGCCCCGCCCCGGCCTCGACGACAGCATTGTCCTCGTCCTTGAGCGTCTCATCCAGACCCGCCTGTTTGACCAGGTCCGAGCGCCCGTACTTCATAAAGAGCCATGCGATGTCCTTGTAGCGCTTGAGATGTTCCGTCTTCAGCGAGATTCCCATCGGCCGCCTCTCTGGAATTTGGATCGAACCTGTGCTTCCGGGCCGCTTGCTCCCGGCCCTGGTTTGCTCAAAAGCTACGACGGCAACCGTAGCATCAATCGGCAGCGCCCGCATCCGGCGAGAAACAGCATTCATCCGGCGCGTCGCCGATCAAGCCCAACGCGTCGAGCCAGTCACCTGAATATAATAGGTTCAATGATGAATTGATACCGGCTTTGCCTTAAAAAGTCCAATCGACCTGATATTCACGCCTCTATCCTGAAGGCCGGCTTAAATTCCGGGGCGCAAAAGTAGAGGGAGAAGCGGCGTGCCGTAATGCCCGTTTGCTTCTGCTTTTGGTTCTATAGTTCTTGACATCCTTGAGCCATGCTCCTATGCTCTGGCGCATTATATATCGGCGCGGAGCACGCGCTCCTTAATCCATACCTTGTGCCGGGAAGTTTAGCCCAGGGTCTTCCCTCCCAATAGAGAAAACAGGCGATGCAACTCCTCCCATCTCGCATCGAGATCATCTTCCGCAAGGCTATCACTTCGCCCGGCATGCGCGCTGCGCAACTGAGCGAGCTTGACCGAAGCGCCTTTTGACCCCCAACGGAGAACTCAAATGTCC
>DASQYE010000063.1:0-3945 GCA_035639355.1 Pyrinomonadaceae bacterium | reverse complement strand
AAGCAGCTGAAAACACGCAAGAGGAGCTGGCCCGCCGCCATCGCACGGCCGCCACGGTCGTCGCCGCTTTCATACTGCTGACGCTCCTGCTGGTGGCCGTCGCCTTCGCCGCCAAGGATTACATTTACAGGCCGGGCGATCCGACGCTCGTCATGGCTTTGTGGATCGCCATAGTGCTCTTCGCGCTGGGCTCTTTCGCGCTGCGCCGCACGAAATTTGCCGCGATGCGCTTGCAAGATATTGCAGGCTTGCGCGGCATCTCGGGCTTGTTGAAATCCCTGGAGGGAACGACGGTACAGGTGGCTTTCCTGGGCGGGGCCATCGCCCTGATGGGCTTCGTCGTGACGATGTTGACGGGCCAGCCCTTCGACATGGTGCGTGCGGCGGGCGTCGCCCTGATCGTTTTGATATATTGCTATCCGCGCCGCTCCGCCTGGCAACGCGTCGTGCAGGGGATCGAGCGGACGGGCGATGCCAACGCGCCGCCAGCGAAAGGAAGCGTAGCGTGAAAAGATTTTCCAGCCCGCCCGTCCGCCTCTCGCTCGCGTGCCTCATCCTGGCGGCTTTCCCGGCAATACAGCTCGCGCAGGCTCAGCCCGCCGCTCCCGCAGGCGATAGACCTGTACAGGGCGTGGCTCCTGAGCCTTCGGGTCAGCGTAAGGATGGTACACAAGCGCCCGCCGCCGCGCAGGCGACGCCGCAGCCCGCAACGCAGCGTGAGCGACGAGCGCAGGCCTACGCCAAACTGCTGGAAGGTCAACGCTACATGAGTGCTTTGCGGGGCGGCATCTCGGCCAACCTCATACACCTCGCGCAGCAGGCTTTTCAGCAGTCGGCCACGCTCGACCCGACGCTCGCCGAAGCGCACACGGCGCTCGCCGAGCTGGCCTTCTTCTACCCCCCGCAGGATTTTCCTCTGGCCGAGCGCGAGGCCGCAATAGCCGCGCGCATTGACCCCGGCAACCTGGGCGCGCACCGGCTCCTATCACGCATCTACGCGATCAAGAGCGGGCTACGCGACAATAATCTGGACAGAAAAGCCGCTGAACAGGCCATCGTGGAGCTGCGCGAAGTGGCGCGGCTTGAACCGACGGACGCCGAAGCGTGGGCGCTGCTCGGCGAGTTCTACTATGCCATGGGGAAGACCAGGGAAGCGATAGAGGCATGGACGCGCTGGGTCGCGGCCACGCCCTCCTCAGACCCCCGCATCTTTCAATTCGTCACGAACGGCCGCGAGCTGACGACGGATGCCGCCAATGCCAGGCTCGGCGAGGCGTTCATCGCGGCCGGACGCACCACCGAAGCCATCGCCGCCATTCGCCGCGCCATCGCGCTCAATCCCGAAAACAAAGAGTATTCAGACCTGCTGAACCAGGCTTTCGAATCAGGCGCGAGCGATACGAACGCAATCGCCGAATTGCAACGCATGGTCACAGACGACCCCTCGAACACGGCTGTGGTCAGATTGCTGGGGCGCGTGCAGGCGCGCGCCGGTCGCATTGACGAAGCGGCCGCGACGCTTCGCGCCGCCATCGCCAGACGGCCCAAAGGTGATCGCGAACAACTTTTACTGCGCCTCTACCTGGCGCAAATCTTCTCCGACGCTTTGCGCTACGACGAGGCCATAGCCGTTTTTGAAGAGTTGCTGAAAGAACGCAACATCAATGATTCCGTGCTGAACTCTGACGACGATAGGGAGATCGCGGCCGTAGTCTTACAGCGCATCCTTAACCTACAGAAGATCGCCGGGCGGACGGCCGAAGTGACGGCGACGATCGAGCGTATGCGTCGCCTGCTCGGCCCCGCAGACCCGACCGCCGAAGAGGAGCGCATAGATTTCTTACGGAATCAGGGCCAGCGCCAGGAAGCGCTCGCGGCAATTCGTTCGGCGCGCCTGCGCTTCCCGGAAGAAGCCGCGTTCGTCAATCTGGAAGCCGCCACCCTCACAGACCTCGGCCGCGTTGACGAGGCCATGACGCTGCTGCGCGGGCGACTCAAAGGCTCATTGGAGGACTTTGATACCTACCGCATAATATCGGCCCTCAATACGCAGGCGGGGCGCGGACGCCAGGCTATAGAGGCCGCCCGCAAGATGCTTGAGCTTGCCCCGGCCGAGCGCCAGGACTTGGTGGCCGCCGCCCTCATCACGCTCTCTTCCGCTCAGGAGGGCGCGGGCGATACGAAGGGCTCCGAAGAATCATTGCGACGCGTCCTGGCGCGCGAGCCCAACAACGCGACGGCCCTGAATAATCTGGGCTATTTTCTGGTCGAGCGTAACGAACGGCTAGACGAAGCCCTTGAGATGATCCAAAGGGCAGTGCGCGCCGAGCCGACCAACTCCTCTTTTCTGGATAGCCTGGGATGGGCCTATTTCAAGCTCGGCAAGCTGGACGAAGCCGAACGCCACCTGAGCGAGGCCGCGCGCCGTGACGCCGCATCCGCCACTATTCACAATCACCTGGGCGATCTATACCAGCGTCGCGGCCGTATGGAACAGGCGCGCGCCGCCTGGCAAAAGGCCCTCGCCCTGGCCGTACAGGTGGATGAGATAACCAAAATCAAGGCCAAACTGGACGGCCAGGGGTCAAAATGACCGGCCACCGTATCCCCTCAAGACACCCCGCCTAAGACCGTAACTCTCCTGAAAAAAAGGGTTGATCGTAGTAAAACAGTCTGTTAATATCGGTTTGTCAGTCAACGACCGGCGAGCCCCTAGCACGGTCAGGGCATTAAAGCTTTCTCACGGCCCGGCACGCTTCGGCGAGAAAGAACGTTCCCCCGATGAGCAATATACGGTTCCCCCGCGTGATAGCGCTGCGCTCTGCGCGCTCCTTCTCCCTGCTCTGCGCTTCATCTTTCATCTTAATCATAGCGGCGTCAACAATTACGTTTGGCCAATCTTCATCCAATCGCCCGGCGGCGCGTTTAATCACAGCGTCTGGCTCGACCATGGGTAGAAGCACGGCGCGGCCGCGCATGGTAATGCCTACCGCTATGATTGCGCCTATGCGCGCCGCTTCTTCCGCGCCGTCGAGCGCTTCTAGCCTTGAGCGGCGCGCTTTCGATCTAATCAATGCGCAGCGTATCGCCAACGGCGAATCACCCCTCGTCTGGGACGCCGAGCTGTCCCGTATGGCGCGCATGCATTCCGAGAGCATGGCGCG
Source organism: Pyrinomonadaceae bacterium (assembly GCA_035639355.1). Classification (GTDB taxonomy): domain Bacteria; phylum Acidobacteriota; class Blastocatellia; order Pyrinomonadales; family Pyrinomonadaceae; genus DASQYE01. Next base: position 781 of record DASQYE010000063.1, on the reverse strand, counting down.
CGGCGGGTACTTTGACCACACGGGGCCGGACGGGCGCGGCATGGTGAGCCGCGCGCACGGCGGTAATATTCGCGGGTGGAGCGCGATGGCCGAAAACATAGCGTATAATCAGAACTACGACGACCCGGCGGCCTTTGCCGTCGAGCGGTGGATGCGCTCGCACAAGCACCGCGACAATGTTTTGAACGCCAGTTTCACGCGCTCCGCCGTAGGGGTCGCGCGCTCGGCTGATGGCCGCGTTTTCCTGACGCAGGTTTTCATAGCGCGCTGACGCTCGTCATTTTCGGGGATGCTGGAGGGCGGCTGGCGCTTTACGGAGGTCAGCCGCCCATCGTGTTAGATGACACCCTGACGCTTCCTTCTTTCGCCAAGATCAACTGGACGCTACGCGTCCTGGGCCGTCGCCCGGACGATTACCACGAACTGCACACGGTCTTTCAAACCATCACGCTCCATGACCGTTTGCGGCTCACTGTACGCGACGACGGGCGAATCGTGATCTACTGCGACGCGCCCGAAATCCCCGTTGACGAACACAATCTGGTTTATCGCGCGGCGGCCGCGCTTCGCGAGAAATACGGTGTCAGACGGGGCGTGACGGTCGAGCTGGAAAAGCTGATTCCGGCGGGGGGTGGACTGGGCGGCGGCTCGTCGAACGCGGCCGTCGCGCTGATCGGCCTGGCTCATTTATGGCGGGTCGAGACGACCGCGAGCGAGTTGGCGCAGATGGGCGCGCTCCTGGGGGCCGACGTGCCTTTCTTTTTCAAGGGCGGAACGGCGC
>DASQYE010000062.1:0-5248 GCA_035639355.1 Pyrinomonadaceae bacterium | reverse complement strand
GCCGGCATACCAGCGGCGGCTCGAAAGTCTGCTCAACGGCATGCCCGGCGGAAGCGAGCGCGCGCGTGGGCGCACGAAGCGCCAAGCGATGAGCCCGCATAAAGAGAAGCCGAGCGCGTTGGCGACCCCATGCGACATTGCCATCTGCGGGATATTGATTATCAGCCGCCCGGCGACGATGCTGTAAGCATAGAGACAGGCGAGCACCATCGCCAGCGAAGAGGAGGCGGAGGATACCAACAGCAAAATTCGCGCCCCCGCGTGAGCGCGAAGCGATGGTACGACCCGCCAGACGACCAACACCGCCAGCAGCAAGAGGCCCGACGCGATCAACACTGCGCCCACGAGCGCCAGCAATGGCGAAAACGTGATTCCGCCCGCCACGAGCGGCGTCCCCGCGACAATCGCTATGCAGCTCGTTCTTGACAGGCGTTTCGCCCGCACGTCCGCATCGTCCAGCGTCCGTCCGGCGAGTCCGGCCAGGATGGGCGCGGCAAAGCCCGCGTAATGAAAGTGCACGGCCGTCAGCAATACGATGGTGTCGCCAAAGCCCAGCGGCTGCAAGCCGTATCTTGAGAAGACGAACCACCCGCCGCCCACAGCCAGGTAGATCAACCCGGCATCGATGGCGACCTCTTCGGCACGCTGATGGCCTCTCGGCAGAAAACGGACGAGCCCGTATAAAGCGATCAGGGCGGTAACGATCAACCAGCCTGAGGCCAGCAGCGCGGCCACCAGTCCCTGCTCGAAGAGATATGAACAGATGACCATGAGCGCGCACGGGGGCTGCGCGAGCAGCGCAAAACGATAGAGAGCGGAATGCCGCCCCCGCCTGTCCGGAGTCGAGACCAGCGATAAACCGAGCGGGACGATCACAAGCGCGCCGAGCAGAAAAAGCGCCTTGATGATGCGCAGGTCGAAGGGGTCTTGCGACGGGACGAAGAGCAGCGCGAGCCAGACGAGCGCGCCCGTCACCGCGCTCATCTCGGCCCACTCGGGCCCGTGCACGGAAGCGTCCCCTCGCCGGTCATAAAAGTTTTGCCGTTTCGACATCAAGCGACCATCTACAGGTACGGCAAGCTCTACGGGTAAGACGGGCCGATGTTCGATGCCCGATGCTCCCGGCTCTTGCGTTCCCGTTTTTTGTTTGAGCATGCCCGGAGCGGCTTGGGCTACGTCGCCGTGGGCCGCTTGTTGTATTATCGCTCGACTCCGTCGTGCATTGATAGCGAGACCTGTCATGTCGAATCGCTCGAAACATTTTCTCACGATCTTACTGGCGCTCGTCTTCGTCCTCTGCCCGGTCGCGCCGTTCAAGGCGCAGGCCGTAGCTTTCAGGGCCGTGGCGGCTTCGCGCGAGCCTGTTCGCGCGCCGCGAGGGATGGTCGCCACCACAAACCGCATCGCCTCCGAGATCGGCGTTGAAATCCTTAGGCGCGGCGGAAACGCGGTTGATGCGACGATCGCCGTCGCGTTCGCGCTCGCCGTGGTTTTTCCTGTGGACGGAAATCTGGGCGGCGGCGGGTTCATGTTGATACGCCTCCGTGACGGGCGCAGCGTGGCGATTGATTATCGGGAGACAGCTCCGCTGGCCGCGACGCGCGACCTGTACCTGGACCCGAGCGGCAACCTGATTCGCGGCGAGGGCTCTTCGACGGTGGGCTATCGCGCCGTCGGCGTTCCCGGCACGGTGGCCGGAATGGCGCTCGCGCTGAAGAGATATGGGTCTGGTCGGCTTACGTGGGCCCAGTTGGTAGAGCCCGCGCGGCGGCTCGCATCCAAGGGGTTTCCAGTCAGTCATCTCCTTGAGCGTTCGCTCAGAACGAGCACGAAGCTCGGGCTCTACCCGGAGAGCCGTCGTATCTTTCAGAACAACGGAAAGTTTTATGCGGAAGGCGAGACGCTGCGCCAGCCGGAACTGGCGGCGACGCTCCGGCGTATCGGGCGGCGTGGGCCCCGCGAATTTTATGAAGGTCGAACGGCGCGCCTGATAGCCTCCGACATGAAGAGAATGGGCGGCCTCATCTCGCTCGAAGACTTGCGCCGCTACAGCGCGAAGGAGCGCACGCCCTTGCGGGGCACCTATCGCGGCTTCGAGGTGATCTCTATGCCGCCGCCTTCCTCCGGTGGAGCTGTGCTGATCGAGATGCTAAACATGCTCGAAGGCTACGACGTGGGCGGCACGGGTTGGAACTCGTCCGCGAGCTTACATCTATTAACGGAGGTCATGCGGCGCGCGTTCGCAGACAGGGCCGAATACATGGGAGATACGGATTTCGTCCGCGTGCCGATAGCGGGGCTGATTGAGAAGAGCTACGCGGCGCGGCTGCGCACGACCATCAATATGGAGCGCGCGTCGAAGAGCACGGAGATACGCGCCGGACAACCCACGGCCGCCGAAGGATCGGAGACCACCCACTTCACAGTGGTAGACGCGGCGGGCAACGCCGTCGCCAATACCTATACGTTGAACGATGATTATGGGGCGGGCGTCACGGCGCGCGGCACTGGCGTACTGCTCAACAACGAGATGGATGATTTCACGTCCAAGGCTGGAGTGCCGAACGAATTCGGATTGATACAGAGCGAGCGCAATTCCATAGCGCCGGGCAAGCGTCCGCTGTCGGCCATGACTCCGACCTTCGTGCTGCGCAAGGACGGAACGCTGTGGTTCGCCCTGGGCTCGCCCGGCGGGCCACGCATCATCAATGCCGTGCTCCAGGTGATCGTCAATATCGTAGACTACGGTATGGACTTGCAGCAGGCGATAGACGCGCCGCGCATACATCATCAATGGCTGCCCGACGAGTTGTTTTACGAGCCCTACGGTCTATCCGCCGATACGGCGCGTGCGCTCGCGGCGCTCGGACATCGTCTAACCCTCCGACCCGAATACAAAGGGCCGACCCGACAGGCGTTCATGGGCGACGTGCAGGGCGTGATGATCGAGGAGAAGACAGGAGTTCGCCTCGGCGCAACCGACCCTCGCCGCAGCGACGGCCCACCGGCGGGCTACTAGGTGAGCAGCACGCTCTTAGACTCTCGCCCCGTCTGATCGTCGTAATTCGTTCAGGGCTTCGACGAGTCGCTCGATGTCGGCTTCGTCGTTGAAGAAGTGTGTGGCGACGCGGAAGCCCTGCGGTTTCTCAGTGACGGCGATGCCGCGCCGCGAGAGGTGCGCGACCACGCGCCTGGGTCTTTCGGCCAGGACGAGCGTTTCTCCTGAGCGCATACTCTCGTCATGCAAAGGCGACAGCACCCGCCATCCTGACTCTGTGACGCGCTTCGTCAGGAAGCGGTTGAGCGAGAGCACGCGCTGCTCTATGTTACGCGGGCCGAGCAAGGTCATCTGTTCCAGGCTTGCGCCGAGCGCGAAGATGCCTGCGAAATGCGGGCAGCCCTGCTCGGCGCGCGCCGCCGCGTCCCGACGGACGACGTAGGAGCGATTGTCCATCATGAAAGGATTTTCCACGCTCAGCCAGCCGATGGAGCGCGGGATGGTACGCGCCAATAGCTCGCGGCTTAAATAGACGAACCCTGAGCCGTAGCCTGCGAGCAGCCACTTGTGCGCGGTCGCGCACAGCGCATCAATCCGCATACGCCGCACGTCAAGCTCGAAGGCTCCCGCCGATTGGCTCGCGTTGACGACCAGCGCGTGACCGGCTTTCGCACGCCCCAGCTCTTCCAGGTCGGAGCGAAAGCCGTTGGAGTACTGCACATGGCTAACGGAGATAATCCCCGTCCGCTCGTTCATGGCACGCTGCACATCCCCTGCGCGAAGCACACCGCCCCGGCCGTCGTCGCCACTCGTGCTGATTTGATGTACGGGCACGCGCGCGTGCATCCAGGGAATGGTCGAGACGGGAAACTCAAGGTCGCAGGAGATGACCTCGCCGTGCCCTGCGAGCGCGTCCACTATCAGGTTCATGCCCGAGGACGTGTTGGTCGTGAAGGCTATCTCTTCCGGGTCGGCGTTGATGTAATCCGCCACGCGCCTTCTGATAAGCTCGCGCCGCGCGAGCCATTCATCCCAGCTCGCGTCGCCCTCCTCCATCATCTCGCGGTAAAAGCGCGCCGCGCTCTCCGCCACTGGACGCGAGACGGGCCCGGCCGCCGCGCTGTTCAGGTAGACCATGCTCTGCGTCACGGGAAAGTCGCGCCGGACTATCTGCCAATCAATTGCCGCCGTGTCTGCCAATCACATCCCTATGCCTTTCAGGTGATAACGCTCCGTGTCGTAGTGCCGCGCGATATCAACCGTATTGATCGTGCCGAGCACGGCCGAGATGTCCACTAACGATAGGTCGCAGGCCGGTGCGACGCCGCGCGCCGAGACCATTTTGCCGAACTCGCCGCGCGCGACCGAATCCGCTGCAAAGGCTCCGAACATCATACCCATAATGCGATCTATGGGAGACGGAGCGCCGCCGCGCTGCGGATGGCCCAACATCGCCGCGCGCGCATCGTAAGGAGTCTCCGCCATGATTCTTTTCGCCAGCACCTCTCCGATGCCGCCCAGGCGCGCATGGCCGAACGCGTCATGCCGGTCATCCACGGTCACAAGCTCGCCGTCCTCCGCGTATGCGCCCTCGGCGACGACGATGACCGAGTAGCGCGGCCGCTCCGGATCGCGCGGCTGCGCGTTGGAGTCTCCCAACCGCTCGCGCAAGTGTTTATAGACCTTCTCGTAGCGAAAGGGGCATTCCGGGATCAGGATCAGATCGGCCTGGCCGGCAACACCCGACCAGAGCGCAAGGTGTCCGGCGTGGCGGCCCATCACTTCGATGACCTGCACCCATCCGTGCGAGCCCGCGGGCGTGCGCGAGCGCTCTATGACCTCCGTGACGTTTCTGAGCGCCGTGTCGAATCCGAGCGTGTAGTCGGTTCCGGCCAAATCCTTATCAATCGTCTTCGGCACGCCGACGACGCGTATGCCAGAGCCCACGAGCCGCGCCGCCACGCCGAGCGTGTCTTCGCCGCCGCACACGACGACCGCATCCAGGCCCAGGCCCTCAATATTCCGGCTCACCTCGTCCGACCTATCCAGGGGGTCGCCCGCCGCATTGGTCATCTTGAAGGGATTGGTGCGCGACGACCCGAGGTTGGTTCCGCCGTCGCGATCCCAGCGCCGCACCCTCTCGCGATCCAGAAGCAACACATCCGACATCGGGTCAAGCAGGCTGCGCCAGCCATCGTATAAGCCTATGACCTCGATGCCCAGCTCCGAGGAGCGATAGACCAGGCCCTT
>DASQYE010000061.1:0-4399 GCA_035639355.1 Pyrinomonadaceae bacterium | reverse complement strand
GCCACATCGAGCCGTGCGAGGTCATCGCCCCGCCACTCCTTAATCTCACGTTTGAGGAGGGCGCTGTGTTGCGGGATTGAATCAAGCGCGACGGCAGCGCCGACCCGTTCCCTCCATCTCTTCGCCTCTTAGCAGCCACTCACAGGCGCAAAATCCATGCGGTGTTCCGCCAAGGTAGAGAACCTGTTCGACGGAGAGTACTTAGAGGCCGGCTTACGAACCCCCGGCCGCACGGTCGCCGCAGGCATGGCATTCGGCTTTTGAGAGGGTTTCAGCGTATTGAAGCTGTACGCTGAGGGCTGTTAGGAGCGCTCTGTTGGTAGGAGAAGAGAGTCAAAATGGGCAATAAAAACGGCCCTTGAGCCAGACCCTCGAAATTAGGTTGAATTGTTGTATCGGCGCTTTTGAATTCCCCTGTCTCGGCATACTTTTAACCTCAAATTGCATCATATATTCCCCCCACTTTCGTCGGCGGCAGGCTCGGCAGCCGTCGCAACTTCGGCCTTTTTCCTTATTTTTCCGGAAATTAATAATGCAGCAGAGAAAAAATTACAGGGAAGCTGTGGCCGCGATTCTCATAACGGCGGCTGTCATCATCGCATTATCGATACTGCCCGGCTTGAGAAAGCGCGGCCAGAGGGGCTACGCCACGTTAATGGCCTTGACCACGACGGCGGAGGCCGCCGAGACAGGCTTGTGGAATCAGGCCGTGCGAAAAGTCAAGGAAGATCGCGGCGAGCCGACCGGCAGGCAGGCTAAAGTTGATACACCGTCGGAGCTGCTGCATTACAGCGATTCGCGCCGCTTTCTGGCCATACAGGTCGCCGAATGGCGGGAACACCGCTTTGAGACGCCTCATGACTTTGTCGATCTCGCCACTCAGATCAGCAAAGGCGAGCTGGTAGAACTCAAGCGCGTCAGCGACACATACGTTCTTTTCGGCGTCGGGGGACTGGCCGACAGAGAGCGGTTCACCTATTACGATAAGAGCGGCAGCAGCAGAATCGCCCTTTTCAGCGAGGCTGAGTTGACGCAGGAATATAGCCGCCTGACAGAGTCCGTCGCCAATCTGCAAAAGGAAATAGCCGATTTTAAGCGGGAGCTGGATTCCACCGGAAAGAGCGAACGTTCAAGGCGCGTCAAATTTCAGGCCGAGATAACCAGAAGCGAGAAGGGGTTGAAGGCGGCGCGCGAAAGCAGAGAACTGCTCGACGATTATTACGGCCAGGATGAGAAACGCCACCAGCTTCTGCTTCAATATGAAGTGCTGGCGAGCCTGGCTAAGAATTTCTCCGGGCGCTCATATGATATAAGCGACCCAGCCTCGCGCCAGCAGATGAAGGTGCGTATGCTCAGCTTCCTGCGACCTGAAGCACTCAAGGTTCTGGAGGAGATTGCCTTCTCTTACCATCAGAAGTTTGACCGGCCGTTGCCTGTTACCTCACTGGTGCGGCCCGACGAGTATCAGCACCTGCTTAGCAAGGTGAATCCGAACGCCACCCTTATCGATACGCCTCCGCATTCGACCGGCTTGGCCTTCGACATAAACTACAGGTACATGACGGCCGAAGAGCAAGCTTACGTCATGGATTACCTCGCCGGGTTAGAAGACGCGGGCAGGATAGAAGTGCTGCGCGAGAACCGCGATCACTATCACGTCTTCGCTTTTATAGACGGCGCGAAGCCGAGCGAGGCATTGATTAGCGAGTCCTTAGGCAGAACTGCTCCCGTGAAAATCTCTAAGGCGGCAGCGGCCGGCGAAAGAGCGCCCGTAAAAGCAGAGAAAAGGGGCGATAGAAAAGCTGTTAAGAAAGCTGTTAAAAAGGAGTCGAAGAAAGAGGATCGGAGCCGCCGCAGGAGGCGGTGACGGTCACACGCTCCTTCTTCGAGTGCCACAAGACCCTCGTAGCCATCATTCCAAATCCCTCACCAAGCCGCACCAGCCGCCGCGTCGTCGTGTCTTTTCCTTCTTTAGCTGAAAGCTAAGGATGCTCTCACAGCTATCCCTCCTTCCGTATCTATAAAGCCCTTGACAGTCTAGGGGCAATGTGGCATGCTGGGCATAGATTGTCTAGGACTATCGGGAGGAACATGGTCACAAAAGTAAAGAATAACCTGTTGCAGGGGACGTTGGATATGCTGGTCCTGAAAGCGCTCTCTCTAGGGCCGATGCACGGCTACGGGGTGGGCCAGCGAATTCAGCAAACATCCGACGATGTGCTCAAGGTCGAGGAGGGATCGCTCTACCCGGCTCTCTATCGCATTGAGCAGCAAGGTTGGATCGAATCCGAATGGGGAGTATCGGATAACAACCAGCGGGCAAAGTTCTACAAGCTCACCCGCCAGGGGCGCAGGCAGCTCCAGATCGAAGAAGAGAATTGGGCTCGTCTGGCGGGAGCGATCTTCAAAGTCATGGCGACCACTTAAAGGGAGTTTGAAATGACCTGGCTCAAGAAATTAGCGGCACGGCTTCGCGCCGTCTGGAATGTTGAAGCGGTTCATCAAGACATAGATGAAGAGTTGCAAATCCACATCCGTATGCGCACGCGGGAGAACATAGAGCGCGGCATGTCGCCGGATGATGCTCGCCGCGATGCCGAGCAGCGCTTCGGCAATACCGGTCGCATCAAGGACATGGGTTGGGATGTGCGTGGCGGCGGGTGGTTGGAGACGTTCTGGCAGGACATACGATACGGGGCACGTATGCTTCGCAAGCATCCGGGCTTCAGCTTCATGGCGGTGCTCACTTTGGCACTCGGCATTGGCGCGAACACGGCCATTTTCAGTATCGTCAACGGCGTGCTGCTCCGTCCCCTTCCATACCCTGAGCCGGATCAACTGGACACTGTGTTCCAGCAGAACAGTCCTACGAACCGGTTCGGCATATCCGTCGCGGATTTCCAGGGGATAGAGAAAGAGTACCAAAAGATCGGCAGCGTCGCAGCCCTTACTAATCGCGCCGTGACGTTGACCGGCGGCGAGCATCCCGAGCAGGTAAAAGCCACTTTCGCGACCGCAGCATTCTTTAAGACGTTGGGAGTTACGCCAGCGCGTGGTCGCGCGTTTGTGCCGGGCGAAGATCGTCCTGGCGCAGACCCCGTAGTTGTCATCAGCCACGGTTTCTGGCAGAGTCACTTGGCCGGCAATACGGAGTCAATCGGACGGCGGCTGATGTTGGACGGTATAGGCTACACCGTGATTGGAATTTTGCCGCCGGACTTTGTCGCCCCTTCCCGTACGACTCCCGAGCTCTGGCCGATTTTACAGTTACAGCCGCCGAAGCGACGCGGCCCCTTCACTCTGCGCGTCATTGCCAGGCGCAACAATGGGGTGAGCTGGCAGCAGGGTCAGGAGGAACTACAGAGGATTGCGCCAGGGGTGTTCGCACAGTGGGCCAACACATTCCCCGACCCAAATGCGACTTACGTCTCGACGCCGCTCAAGCAAGCCCTCATCGGGGACATCGGAACCACCTTGCTGGTTCTGTTCGGCGCGGTTGGGTGCGTATTGCTGCTGGCCTCGGTCAATGTCGCCAACCTGCTGTTGGCTCGCGCCAGCACCCGTCAGCAGGAGATCGCGATTCGCGCGGCGCTCGGAGCCGGTCGTCTTCGATTGGTGCGACAACTGTTTACGGAGAGCATGCTGCTGGCATTGCTCGGTGGCGCGGCCGGGCTGCTGCTGGCGGTGTGGGGCGTTGACATGCTGCTGGCCTTGAGTCCGGAGACCATTCCGCGCATGGATCAAGTGAGGGTGGACGGGGCCGTGCTGGGCTTTGCCGCGCTCGGCACGGTCATCAGTTGTCTCGTCTTCGGGCTGGTGCCGGCGCTCTATAATGTTAATCCAGACCTGGGCGAGCCGCTCAAAGGCGGAGGCCGTGGAAGCGCGGAAGTTCCCGGTCGGCGGCGATTGCGCGATCTGCTGGTCATTACAGAGTTTGCCCTGGCGTTGCCGCTACTGGTCGGGGCGGGCCTGATGATTAATAGCTTCATCAGATTGCAACAGGTCAAGCCCGGCTTCGCCCCGGATCACCTACTGACGATGCAGCTCCCGCTCTCGGCTCAGAAATATCCGGAGACGGCGCAGGCGGTCAACTTCCAGAAGGAGTTGTTGCGGAGGATACCGACGCTGCCGGGCATTCAATCGGCGAGCCTCTCTACAGACCTCCCGCTGGAGGGTGGGCACACGAATAATTTCAATCTTGAGATTCGTCCGAAGCCTACGGGCACATCGGATGATGTCGCAGAGTTCTTCTCCGTCAGTCCGGAATACTTTCGCACATTGGGCATCCCTTTACTGAAAGGACGCTACCTCACTGAACAAGACGATGAGAATGCGCCCCCGGTGATAGTCATCTCTGAGGCTATGGCAAGGCGCTACTTCGCAGGCGAAGACCCCATCG
>DASQYE010000060.1:0-2612 GCA_035639355.1 Pyrinomonadaceae bacterium | reverse complement strand
TTCTGGGATCACGGCCAGATTCAGATCGGCGAGTGGTGTTACATAGGCGAGGGGACGCGCATCTGGTCTCAGGCCTCAATCTCTATCGGCAATCACGTCCTGATCGCTCACGGCGTCGATGTGCATGATACGGACAGTCATCCGATTGACTGGCAGGAGAGACGGCTGGACGGGCAGGGAATACTCTCGGCCAAAGGATATAGGACGCCGACACAGACTATCTCGTCTCCAGTCTCGATCGAAGATGATGTCTGGATCGGTTTCAAGGCGACCGTCCTGAAAGGCGTGCGACTCGGGCGCGGCGCGATAATCGCGGCCTGCGCTGTAGTCACTAAGGACGTAGCGCCCTGGACGATCGTCGCCGGAAACCCCGCCCGAGTAGTCCGGGAGCTAACGCCAGAGGAACGCAGAGGCGAGCCATGAATTGGGCGAGCCGTGAAGTGGTCTTGAGGCCGACCCCCCCTTGCTTAATGAGCCGGTTGAGCGAAGGGGAATCCGCGATCAGCGTCCGTTCACGATGCTCTGCCGCCGCTGCCGCTGCTGCTACTGTTGCGCTGGGCGAGTCCCCAGATCGCGCCGAGCCTATAGAGGTCTGGCATCATCAGCTCGTAGCAATAGTTTTTCCAGTAAGGGTGTTGCGCCCTGTCTCTGCGGACAAGCGCCCGCGCGCCCTTCGCTCCGACGAGGGCGGCCGCGCCCAGGAACTGGGCCAATCGCAAATACTTCGGGCGCTGGCGCGTAGCTGTTGTATTCCACACTTCGCGGTCATGGCTTCCCTGCGAGAAGGAGCGGCGAGCCCAGTACCACAAAGAGAAAGTCTCGGGCCGCGTCAGGTGATAGACGACTATGTCCGGGTGATAGAACGCCTTGAAGCCGGGTATCTCGGCCCTGGCCTGCACCATTAAATTGGTTTCGTCGCCGCGCGCAAGGCCGCGCGCCATCAGCCCCAGGCGTGCGTTGAACCTGCCGAGCCGTTCGACCACCTCTCGCCGCCACACCATATTGCTGCCGTTCAGGAATTCGTGTTCTTCCAGCAGATGCGGCGCGTCCCCCTTGTAATCCATGTTATAGGCATCCTGAAACCATGCCGGTTTCTCCGTGATGTAGTAGGGATATATCGGGCCGCCCGTCAAATCGGGCCGCTCGTGTTCGATCACGCGCCTGATGTTTTCAACCCAGCCGGGCGCTGCTTTAGCGTCGGCGTCCAGATGCGCGACATAGGAAGCGCGCGCCCTCTCGTATCCGGCATTGCGCGCCGAATTCAAGCCCGGACGCTCCTCGTAAACGTATTCCAGATCGAGCCCTTTAGAATTTTCCTCGACGACCCTTCGCGTCTCATCCTTTGAGGCGTTGTCCACGAAGATGACGCGGAAGCTCTTCGGATCGACGGATTGAGAGCGCAGGCTCGCAAGCGCACGCGGGATGTGCGGGGCCTCGTTATAAGCGCACATGAGAACGTCAATGTCCGTTGCCATAAATGTTTTAGATGCCCAAGGCCGTGTGAAAATCCAAGACGCTCGCCCTACTATGATGCGGCATCTGCTTCGAGTCCTCGCTTAGGGGGGCGTAGGCTTTTCCCGCAATAGAAGTTGGCAATAGGCCGCGCAGAATCTCTGCGGAGCAAAATGTTGGCGGGCATACAGGTACGCCTCGCGCGACATCTCTTCCAGTAGCGACCGGTCTCTCTCAAGTCTGTAGACGGCTTCACACAGGGCGTCTACGATCTGCTCTTCTTCGCCGTTTTCGATAAGGATGCCGTTGATATTATGCTTGACGTGATCCGAGATTCCGCCGACATCCGTGCTTAAGGGGACTGCCCCGTGCGCCATCGCTTCCATCACGACCAGGGAAGCCCCCTCGTAGACGGAAGTCAAGACGAGCACATCCGCTCGATCATATATCTCGTACAGGGCTTCCGGGTCTGCGATCTCACCTTTGAAGATGCACGAATCCGAGAAGCGTTCGTCCATCTCACTCTCCGTTACGCCGACGAGCGTGAACTCGGCGCGTATCTTCATCTGCCGGCAACGACGGGCGGCCTCACAGACAAGATGGACACGCTTCTCACGGGCTGCCCGCCCGACATAGAGAACCCTTAGCGCCTGACCCCTCTGCTTTTCCGTATAAGCGTCCGGTACGGATACCTGGAGCCGTATCAGCTCGACCCTATCGAGGAGTCGTGGCTCGACCCCCCCGGCGGCGTATTGCGTTTCCAGATCGGACAATGTCCTGCCGATACAGATGACCCGCGTGTCAATCTCGGGCGCGAAAGGAAGACTCACCTGCTCTATGCCGCCTCCGAAGTTATGCAGGAGGTCTATGCGGCGCACGTCCTTTCTCAAATGCGAGATTAAATGATAGAAGAAAACTGTATTGCTGCCAAAGACGACCGCCCCTTCGTGACGGTTGATAAGGGACGCGAGCGCCCCCACGTATCCGTAGTAGCGGAGCGAGCCCAGCGTCAGGAAAGAGATGTCGAAGAGGCGAGCGTGCTTTTCAAACAGGGGCTTGAATTTCGTATCCTTCGATTGATTGGTAAAAAACACCCAGGGCCTGCGCTCTGCGACGCAAGCCACAATATCCGCATGAACTTTCTCCGCGCCCCCGACTTG
>DASQYE010000059.1:0-6957 GCA_035639355.1 Pyrinomonadaceae bacterium | reverse complement strand
CCCGTGAAGCTGACGACCGGCAGCATCCCTCCGCGAAGCGCGTGCCGCAGGACGACCGCCTTCTCGCTCAAGCCCTTGGCGCGCGCCGTGCGTATGTAGTCGCGCCTCAAGACCTCAAGCATTCCGGAGCGCGTGAGCCGCGCGATGTAAGCCATGTAGAGGGCCGAAAGCGTGATCGCGGGCAGCAACAGGTAACGCAAGGAAGGGATGCCGCCCGTTCCGATGCGGACGGCCCACTCCCAGCGCGCGGGCGGCAACCAGTAGAGCGTCAGCGAAAAAACGAGTATCAGCAGCGGCCCGAGGACGAAGTTCGGCAGGCTGATGCCGAGCATCGCCGCCGCCATCGTAGAATAATCGAGGGCCGTATTCTGCCTGAGCGCGGCGAGCGTGCCTAAGATCGTGCCGAGGACGAGCGCGATCAGGTATGCCGAGAGCCCGAGCGTGGCCGAGACGGGGACCGAGCGCCACAGTATCTCGTTGACGGTCTGTTCCTGGTACTTGCGCGAGAATCCGAAATCCCTGTGCCAGAATATCTGCCACATGGTCTTGCCGTACTGCACGTACCACGGGCGGTCGAGTCCATACTTGGCGCGTATGTTTTTCTCCACGGCGGGCGGCAGGCCCTTCTCCGTCTGGTAAAAGTTGCCGGGCGCGAGCCGTATCAATACCCAGGCGATGGTGATGACTAGAAGCACCATCGGGACGATGATGAGCAGGCGGCGGATGATGAAGCGAATCATTTCCGTAGTCCCTCGTAAAAGATTCTAAAGGTCTAACGGCCGCCCGTGACGACCAGGCGAGCGATTGCCGGGAACGAGCGCACGTCGAAGGGCAGCGCCAGCGCCACAGGAGCGCTCTCTTCATCGCGCCAGTTATGGTCGATCCAGACTTGACGCCAGTCGTGCTGATCCAGCAGATTCGCCTCAAGGTTTCTCACGTAGGGCTTTCTCATCAAAGAGCTTGGCCCTATGAAGAGCGGTATCACCGGCTGCTGGCTGAGCATATAGCCTTCTGCCTCTTTCAGCATCTTCATGCGCTTGGGCGCATCGGTCTCGGCGTTGGCGGCCAAAAGCATCGCGTCGTATTTCTTGTCTTTCCAGCCCGTGCCGTTGTTGGTCGAGGCCGAAGTCATCAGATCGAGAAAGGTGTTCGGGTCTACGTAGTCGCCGATCCAGGCGCGACGCGACAGCCCGTTGAACTTCATCTTGTCCGAGCGCGTGTTGTCCAGGTAGACGCGCCACTCCTGGTTGGTCAATTCCACCTTGATGCCAAGCTCGCGCTTGAGCATGGACTGGACGAATTCCATCGTCTGCTTGGTTGACTCCGCCGTGTTATAGACGATCTCGATTTCCGGAAAGCCCTTGCCTCCGGGAAAACCCGCTTCAGCCAGCAGACGCCGCGCCTCGTCCGGGTTATAGCCCGTGCCTTCGGCGTTCTCGTACCCCTCCATGCGGGGCGTGAAGCCCGTCAGTGGCAGCCTGCCCGGAGCCTGGTCTGCGAGTATCTGGCGGTTGATCGCCATGCTGAAAGCCTTACGCACGCGCAGGTCGTCCAGGGGCTTCATGGAGGTCTTCATGGCTACGTATTCGATCTGTAGATACGGGCCGAAGACGTAGTCCTTCTTGGTCTCCTTGATCTGATTGCGCCAGGGCGGCGGGACTTCGTTTGACTGTGTGGCGTCCACCTCGCCAGCCTTGTACATGTTCATGCCCGTCGTCAGCTCTTCGACGGACGGGAAGATGATCTTGTCGAGCTTGGTATTGGCGTTGTCCCAGAAGAGCGGGTTTCGCTCGACGACGATCTTCTCGTAGGGCGACCACTCCGTGAGCTTGAATGCGCCGGAGGTGACGATGTTGCCCTGCTTGACCCAGAGCGCGTCGCCGTACTTCTCTATCGCCTGGCGCGGCACCGGGCGAAAGAATTGATGAAGGATGATCTTGTGGAAGAAGGCCGTCGGCGCTTCGAGCGTCACCTGGAAGGTATAGTCGTCCAGGGCGCGCACGCCCATGTTCTCTTTCGTAGCGGGGACGAACTCTTTGCCTTCCAGGAAGCGCGCCAGCTTCTGATTAGGCTCGGTCTTTTTTGACGGATCGCCGTTAAGGATTTTGTTGCGCGCCTCGGCATCTGCGGGCAGGAGGAAATAGGGGTCTTTGAGCGCAATCTTCGCTTCGCTCGCCCGCTCGCCGCCGCCGGCCGCTGCTCCTGCTCCTGCGGTCGTTGTCGTCGCTGCCTGTGGTGTTGCGGGCGTAGCCGTGGCATCGGTCGTCGTGGGCGGCAGATCGTAATTCACAGGGGCCGGCCCCGTAAAATTCAATGGCCCATGTTCGCCCGCGCGCTCCAGATCGCCTTCGATCATGAAGCGCCCCGTTGCCGGGTCACGCACGAAAGCCAGCTGCGCGCTGTAAGCCTTGGCGTTATCGATCTTGATTGACTCGTACATCATGCTGGCGTAGGGGGCGGCCAGCTCTGGCGAGACCGCTCGCCGCCACGAGTAGACGAAATCATGCGCCGTGAGCGGCTTGCCGTCAGTCCACTTCGCATCATTGCGTAGATGGAAAGTCCACACCGTACCGTTAGCGTTGATGTCCCAGCTCGTAGCCAGCGAAGGACGCGGCATCACAGTCTTCTCGTCGTACTCGACAAGGCCGTCGAAGAGCGCGGCGGCGATGCGTGATTCCGGCTGACCCGTCATCGGCTGCGGGTCGAGCGTCTCCGGCTCGGCCCCTGTAATGTAGCGCAACACCTGTCCCTGCGGCGGTTTGTTCTTACCGAAGTATTTGGAGTTCTTATCCAGGGAGCTACAGGCGGAAATGATTAGCGCCAAGGCGACGAGAGCGATGATTATGGGTATGCGGCTGGAACGGAAGACGGACATGGAAAGACTCCTCCTTTACGGCTAACGCCTGAGCGTGCGAGCCTCGCCGCCCCGCCCAGCGCTTGAATCTGCGGCGGGCGCGAGCGCTGACAACCCTGAACGAAGATCAACCCTTACGGGAGAGCCCGTCAAATAGCGCCGGGGGATGGCCCACTGCTTCAAGTAACTCGGACGAACGAGGGGAAAACTATTATTGACCGGAGCTATGGTTTGATAGGCGTGAACTTATCACGCGCGTATCATTTATTTCAAGCTGTATCCTGTTTGTGGATGACAATTTAACCGATGCTCGAAATAGTCCATATAGTTGCTTGCCGTATTCGCGGGTCGCCCGAGCGCGAGCGCGTCTCACCGAATCCAGGCGACGGGCGCGGACTTAGGCGGCTGCCAGGAGGTATCTATACGCACGTGTTTGAGGGAGGGGGCATCCAAAAGGTTCGCATCGAAACCGGCGACGTAGGGCTTGACGAGCGAGTAGGAGGAAGCGAAGTAGATTGGGAAGGCAGGTAATTCCCTGAGCGCCTGCTCCTCCGACATGACTCGCGGCGGAAGCGGCGGGAGCGACTCGACGCCCGGCGCAGCAGGCCCGGTCGCAGTCTTCGCGCCGCCCGCCGCTCTGTCGGCCTCGGTCGCGGGTTCCGCCGGTTGACTATTTCCATTGCGCTCGGCGGCGGAGGGCGGCGAAGATTCCGTATCGAAGATGATACGCATGTTGGTGACTTCATCCAGGGTCTGCATGACCACGCTGCGCCGCACGACATCGTAATCGCCCGCGCGCACGGCCGCCTCGTACTCATCCCAGCTCTTCATAATCACGTCCGTCTCGACGCCCAGCACATTCTTCCACATCGCGGCGACCGCCTGCGCCACCGTGCGCTGCTGGTCGTTGCGATTCACCAGCAATCGAATACGCGGAAAGTTCTCGCCGCCTGGAAAGCCCGCTTCCGCGAGCAGGCTCCGCGCCCGCATCGCGTTATGCTCGATTGACGGGGTTCGGTCTGCGCCGCCGGGCGCAGCCTCCGAAGGCATCTGAACCGGGAGAAACTTCTTGGCCGGTTCGGTCGAGCCCTCCATCTTATCTTCGCTGATTCGGTCGCGGTCGATGGCGATGGCGAGCGCCTCGCGCACCCTCACATCATTGAAGGGAGCGCGCTCCGTGTTGAAGCTGTAATAGGTGAGCGCGCCGTAGGTCGCGCGGCGAAAATCCTTGTAGGGCGCGAGCAGCTTCAGCGCCAGCGGCTCGAATCCGGCGTTAGTCACGGCATCGACTTCGCCCGCGTGATACGCCCCCAGGGCCGACTCCGTATCGCGCGCCTCTATGAACTGCACGCGCTGTAGGTTGACCGTCTGCGCGTCCCAGTAATTCACTGCGCGCTCAAGCACCACGCCGTCGCGCCCGGCCTTGATGAGCTGGAACGCGCCGTTAGAGACCAGCCGCGAGTCTTCGGCCGGACTGGACGCGCTCGCGCCCGGATTATGGACGGGACGAAAAACAGGATGCGCGACGAGGGACGGGAAATTTTTATCCGGCTCTTGCAAGCGCACGCGCAGGACTTGACTACTAATCGCCTCCGCGCCGAAATGCTCCGGCGACTCGGTCTTCTCCTCTTTTTTGGCGACGCGCTTCGAGCCGTTTCCTTCGGCCGCCGGGCGCGGCGTCTGCGATGCGGATTCCGCAGGCGACGGCGAAACGGACGGGCCGGCGGCGGCAGCAGCCGCAAGGACGGCGGCAGGCTTGGCCCCCTCTATGTTCTCAAGAAGGCGTGCGTGCGGCGCGCGCTCGCCCATTTGCAGCGTGCGCCGCCAGGAGTTGACGAAATCCTGCGCCGTTACAGGCTCGCCGTTGGACCATCGCGCATCCTGACGAAGATAAAACGTCCACTCGCGATTGTCCGCAGAGGATTCCCAGCGCGCCGCCACGCCAGGCTGTGGGGCGAGCGTGCGCGGGTCGTATTCGGTCAGTCCCTCGAAGATGGCGCGCACGGCATCCGTATCGGGAGGAGCGGCGGCCAGCGCCGGATCGAAAGTTTGCGGCAGCCCTCCGTCTATCCAGCGAAACTCCTGCGAGCGCGGAACGACCACGCGGCCGTAGTAAGGCTCTACCTCCTGGTCTAGAAAGCAGCCGCCGCCCGTCACGGACAAAACGACCAGCAGCGCCACGCTCGTCCCCGTGCGCCAGCGCTCAAGCCGTCTCCTGCTGCTCTTTCTCTTCCGACCTATCACCTGCGCTCCATTCGAAGCCGGGCTTTAACTCAGCGCGGGCTCTTCCCCGTCGGCAAGCCCTCGCAGCGCCTCGTAGACTTCTTCGACCCGCCTTCCAGTCGGCTCGAACCCCTCGGACGTATCAATTAAAAAATCCGCGTAGCGCTTCTTCTCTTCCTGCGGCATCTGCGCATTGATGCGGCGCTGTGCCTCATCGCGCGCCAGGCGGTCGCGCATCATCAACCGCTCGACCTGTATCTCCGGGCGACAATGTACCACGATTAGCTTGTCAAAACGGCGATAGCCGCCCGATTCGATCATCAACGCGGCATCAACGACGGCGATCCCGCGCGGGTCAACACGTTCCCAGCGCCGCAACTGCTCGTCCTGCGCGGCGATTATATACGGATGAAGGATGGAATTTAAGAGCGCGCGCTTCTCGGCGTCTGCGAAAATGATCGCGCCCAATCGCGCGCGGTCGAGCGAGCGGTCGGGCAGCAGGATTTCCGCTCCGAAAGCTTCCACCACAGCATCGAGTCCGGGCGTTCCGGCCGCGACCACTTCCCGCGCCGTCCTGTCGGCATCCAGGACGTGACAGCCCAGCTCCGCCAGCCGGGCGGAGACGAAAGACTTGCCGACCGCTATCGAGCCCGTCAATCCGACGCGCAGCATCTCTTTTTGAAACCAACGTCAATAATAGAGCAGTGACGAGTGACGAGCGGAAGATGAACAGCGAACAAGTGATAGTCCCTTTTGACTTGTCACTTATCACTCGTCACTCGTCACTGCTTTTCAGAGTCCGCGCCGGCGTCTGGCCGCCGTCACCGTATTGCGCATCAACATAGCGACGGTCAGGAGACCGATGCCGCCGGGCACAGGGGTGAGATGGCCTGCCACGCGACGTGCCTCGGCCGGATGCACGTCGCCCACAATCGTATAGCCGCGCCGGGCAATCACGTCCAGCCGCTTCGACGCTTCCTCCCCGAAGAACTCGCGCGCCTGCGATTCATCGCTCACCTTGTTGATGCCGACATCGATCACGGTCGCGCCCGGCTTGATATGCTCGGCCCTGATGAAGGCCGGGCGACCGATGGCGGCGACCAGAATATCCGCGCGGCTAGTGATGGAAGCCAGGTCGCGCGTGCGCGAATGACAGATCGTCACCGTCGCGTCGTGCTGTAAGAGAAGCTGCGCGACCGGGCGGCCGACCGTCTGGCTGCGACCGACGACGCATGCGTTCGCGCCGCTGATGGTAATCCGGCTGCGCACCAGCAGCTCTATGATGCCGGCCGGCGTGCAGGGCGCGACGACCGGTTGGCCCATCGCCAGTCGTCCGACGTTGACGGGATGAAATCCGTCCACGTCCTTCGCCGGGTCTATGGCTTCGAGGACGCGCGTTTCGTCAACGCCTTTAGGTAGCGGCAGCTGCACCAGAATACCATCAATCTCCTGGCGAGCGTTCAATCGCTCGACCAATTCGAGAAGCTGCTCGGTCGTCGTCTCGGCGGAAAGCGCATGATGCTCGGAGAGCAGGCCCAGCTCACGCGAGGTCTGCACCTTATTGCGCACGTAGATGGCGGAGGCAGGGTCTTCGCCCACGCGCACGACGGCCAGGCCCGGTCGCACATCGTGCTCGCGGCTGAGCCGATCGACCGTCGCGGCCACATCGCGTTTGATCTCTTCGGCCAGTTCCGCGCCGCCCAAAATCACCGCGCCCGGTTCCTCTTCTTTTGTTTGCTGGCTGCTTTCTGGCATCATAAGGGCTGTTCACCGAAAATCCGTCCGCACAGACGGTCGGACTGGAAGACGCTTGGTAATACCGTTGATGAATACGTCATAGATTACACCGACTCGCTCGGAAATCAATAGCGGCACGGTTT